>JBGOXZ010000065.1:0-10086 GCA_041479395.1 Opitutaceae bacterium | reverse complement strand
GGCGGTGGTGGCCTACATGACGGAGCAGCTCCACCTGACGCCCGGCGACCGCGTGCTCGAAGTCGGGACAGGCTCCGGTTACCAGGCGGCGGTGCTCGCCGAAATCGCGCGCGACGTCTACTCCATCGAACGCATCCCCGATCTGGCGAGAACGGCCGGAGCCCGTCTGGCGCGGCTCGGGTATGCCAACGTGCACGTCCGGGAGGGCGACGGCACCCAAGGCTGGCCGGAGGCGGCGCCGTTCGACGCGATCATGGTGACGGCGGCCGCCGATGACATTCCGCCGGCATTGCTGGCGCAGCTGGACGTCACCGGACGATTGATCATGCCGGTGGGGGGGGTGTACGGGGAGCAGGTGCTCATTTTGCTGGAGCGGCAGGCGTCCGATGATTTCGTCCGTCACCGTCTCTGGCCGGTGCGCTTCGTCCCCCTCATTTCCGGGTAGCTTGTGTGCCGCCGCGATCGGCGGGCAGGCCGCAGGTCAGGGTGCGCCTTCCTCCGGCTGCAGCAGGTCCGCCAGCACCTCGTCCAGCGGCCGGAGTCGTCCGGCGGGGAAGAACGAATTGATGCGCGCCACCACTTGCTGGATGAGCCCATCGGGGCAGGAGGCGCCCCCCGTGATCAGCACGCGCAATGGATCGCCCCCGGGCGGAAAGGACCGGCGCTCCATCCAGCCGGCTCGATCATGGCTATTCGTGGGAAACACGTAGTGCTGCACGTCATCGCGATCGCGGACGTTCTCCTCCGACTGGATGAAGCAGGCGCGGGGCCCCATTTTCTGCTCGCACAGGCGAAAGAGCTGGTAGGTGTTGGAGCTGTTCTTGCCGCCGATCACAAAGGCGGCATCAAGCGGCTCGGCCAGTGCCCGGCTCAGCGCGTCCTGGTTGACCTGGGTAGCGTAGCAGAGCGTGTCCTTCTTGCCGCTGCCGCCCACGTGGGCGTCGCCCGCGGCCTCGCCGTATTTCCGGCGGTAGACACTGCGGAAGTAATCGATGATCTCGACCGTTTCGTTCATGAGCAACGTCGTCTGGTTCACCACGGCGACGCGCTCGAGGTGGCGCCCGGCGTCGAATCCCGGCGTGAAGAGCCCGCGGAACTTTTCCTCGAAGGCGGCCCGCCGGGCGGGGGTGGGGTCGAGGATGAGATCGCCGATGAGGCGGGCTTCCGCGAGGTTGCGGATGATGAGCGAAGGAGCGAAGCGGCGAGAGTTGGAGAATGTGGCCTTGGTCTCCTCGTGTTCCGCCTTGCCGTGAATGATGACGGTGTAGCCCTCGCGACCGAATGATCGCGCGGCTTTCCAGACCTTCTCCACCAGCATGCATGTAGCGTCATACTGGGCGACCCGGATGCCCTTGCGGATGAGTTTTCGCTTGTCCTCGTCGGACGCGCCGAACGCAGGGATCACCACAATGTCGTCGCTCGCCAGCGTGTCCCAGAGCAGCGGCGCGGCGTCGCCGGGCTGCGCCAGGCGCCCGTCGACCGCGAAAGGGCGGCCTTTGTCGGTCTGCAGAAAGCGCAGGCCGCGCCGTAGCAGGTCCTCGTTGACAAAGGGATTGTGGATGAGCTCGCTCAGCATGAAGACGCGGCGGCCGGGGTTTTCGGCCAGCGTTTCATAGGCCCGTTCGATGGCGTTCTTCACCCCGAGGCAGAAGCCGAAGTGGCTCGGAATGACGTAGCGCACGGCGCCGAAATCGAGCATCGCCGGCTGCGCGGCGGACCGTTCGTGCGTGCGATTGAGAGCTTTGATCGCCTCACAGAGGCTGCTTTGGTAGAGGGCGCAGGCGGTGGCGTCCTGCGCGTAGATGCCGCGGTTGCGCTCCTTCTCCACGCGAAAGCGGTAGATGTAATCGTTCTCCCCGAGGTGCAGGTAGGGGATGGCGATCAGGTGCGGCTCGAGTCCGTCGAGCACGGCGGCGAGCGAGGGCGCAAGGTCGGCCCGCCGCGCGGCGAGCTGCTCCAGGGAAAGGAAGATCACCTCTTCGTCCGCCGGCGTCCCGTCCACCTGGACAAAGGAGACCCGGTAGAGCACGCCGCCGGCCTCGGCGGTGAAATACTCCGCCGGCGGGGTGTGCGTTTTGAAATGCACCTCCAGACGCTGGGCCGCCACCTCCGCGGTGGGACCGACGAAGGCGAGACCGAGCCGCGTGCCGGCCCGCCGCACCGCGAGCTTGTTGCCCGGGTCGAAGGCGAGATGAGCGGACAACGGGGCTGTCACGGTCGGGGAGGTTTGGGCGGCGACGGGCATGCGCGGTCAACCAATAGCGCCGCCGGCTGCGGGTCAAACCATGCGGCGTTTGCGATCCAGCCACGCCGCCACCACGAAAACGATCACCAATGTGACGACACTGCTGGCTGCGAGCTGGCGGACGGAGGCGGGGGGTGGCGCCCAGAGCTGCCCGCCAAAGGCGAAAGCGGTCAGGATGACCAGGAACAAGCCGAGCCCATAACGTCCGACCAGGGATTCAGCTTGGGTGGCGCCCAAGTAGAGCTGCCAGCCGCCCGCCAGCAGCAGGGCCTCCACCGCCAGCGCGACGTGCAGGTGGCTCCACAGGCCCAGTCCCAGCCGGACTGAATCCGTCGTCAGCAAGGGGACCTCCGGCGGGTGCACGAGCACATCGAGCAGCCAGTGCGAGAAGACCGCCGCCGCCAGCACTCCGGCGATGCGCCATCGCCGGGCAAACCACCAGCCGCCCGCCGCCGCCAAAGCGCTCCCGAGCAGGGCGCCGATGAGGCTGTGAGAGTAGGGGAACGCAAACGTGAGATAGCGGCGCTGCGCATAATCTGCCGGGATGCTGCATTGTTCGAGGCCGGCCAGAACCAGGAGCCACAGCACAACGTCGAGCAGCATCGCGGCCGCGAAGAGCCAGCCAAGGTTGATCCGGGGTTCGGCCTTTTTCAGGGCCAAACCGACGCCGAGATGTCCGATGAACATGGGAGGAACGAGTGCGGGTATGCTTGTGGCCTCCGGCCGGCGCCGTGGCAAGCCGGCAGGGGCGCCCATCAGGTCGTCCGCCAAATCCGCCGGGTGGCTTGCGCCGCCGCCCGCATCCGGTTACCTGAGGGTAAAAGGCATGATCTCACCCGGAATCCGCCGATGGAACCTCCGCGCCGCGGCCGGTGCAGTCTGTTTGCTGTGCGCGGGTTGTGCGACGGTGCGCCCGCCGCCATCGCCGGCGCCGGCGGCGGAGGCTGAGGCGGCGCTGAAGCAAACGGGGACCTTGCTGGCGATGGTGCAGCAGGTGGGCTGGAAGCAGGTGCAGGATCTGCTGCCCCTGCTGGACGAACAGCCCGGTGCGAGATTCGAGGGGGTCACGGCGCTCGCGGGCGATCTGCACGCGCTCCCGGTTCCGGCGTCGGGCAGCCATGGGGTCCCACCCATCGACGTCGGCAGGTTGATTGACCACAATCCAGACTTCTGGCGCGCCTTCTACGAGATCGCGCCGGGGGATCCGCTGATGGTCATGCTGCACGTCAGCCTGCTGCTCGCGGCGGGCGACGTCGTGAGGGCCGACCGCGTGGCGACGCTGGCCATCAATTTCGGCCGGATGGAACTGGAGTACCGCAAGGAACTGGTAAGGCTGGATGCCCATGCGCAGCTGGTGGTCCACGTGAGCCATGGCAACGCGGTGGAGCTGGAACGACTGCGCCGGACCAAGGCATATGCGGCGCTGGCAGAAAGAGCGCGGGCCGCGCTCGCCGTGTGGCCGAAGAATCCCGAGGCGTGGGCGGATCTCGCCGTGACCCAGCGGGCGCAGGCCAGGCAGACGGCTGGCGCAGCCGGCGATGGCCCGGCCGCCCGGAGTCTGGCGGAGTTGCGTGAGGCGGATCCGCTGTTCGCAGTCGATCCGGCCGGGGCCGGGCCGGATCCAGCGGCTCTGACGGAAGCCCGCCGATTGTGGGCGCTGATTGGCGACGACAAGGCGACCGGCGACGACCAGGTGCTCGAGCGATTCGCCGGATCGGCGCAGGCCGCGGGCCTTGATGAGCTTGCCCTGGCCGCCCACAGCCTGCTGGCTGGCTGGCACGAAGGCTCCGTGCCTCTCGATGAGAATTTCGTCCATGCGAGCCTGCAACGCCTGGTGGCGCCGGAGGTCGCGGCCGGCATATGCCGCCGGACCTTCGGGGGGGACCATGAATGGCTCGGCTTGAGCAGGGATGGCGACCTTCCGCCCTCCAACCTGGAGGGCGTGTCGGTTCATCCGCAGCTGGAGCAGCGCCTGCTGGTGCAAATCGCCGCCACGTCGTATTGGATCGAATCTGGCCTGGCCCAGGGCGCCGATCTGGCGGACAACTATGGCGAGCGCGGCGAGGCATGGGCGCAGCTCCTGCAGAAGGACGAAGCGGTCGCCGATTTGCGGCGCGCCCTCCAGCTTGAACCCGCCAATAATGCCGTGCGGTACAGCCTGGCCGTGGTGCTGAGCGACGCCGGGGACTTCAAGGAGGCGGAGGCGGAGTTTGCCGAGGCGCAAAAGCGGACGCCCGGCAACGCCCTCGAGCTGGAAGCGTGGGGGAACCATTTCTTCAAGCGGGGTCGCTTCGCCGAGGCGGAGGCCGCCTACGCCCGGGCGGCAGCCCATGATCCGGCCTTCGCGTATGCGCGGATCATGCAGCATCTGGCGCGGCTGCGGCAGAGGAAACCCGGAGGTGCGCGCCTGGACGCGAACATGGGGAAAAAGGATCCGTGGGGAGCCAGCCTGTTGGGTTTCCTCGCCGGGCGCATCGATGAGAAATCCCTCTTCGGGCGGCTGGAGCCGCAAGGGGGATTGCGCTACTCCGAGCAGGAGTGCGAACTTTATTTCGTGTTGGCGGAACTGGCGCTAAGCCGCGGCGATGTGGCCGAGGCCCGCCGCAACCTCCACAGCTGCCTCGGTACCGGGATCACCGATTTTGTCGAATACGCCTTGGCCTGGCATGAACTCAAGCGCCTCGACGCGGCCAGCCCTCCGCCGCCGACAAAAAAATCCCAGGGCGGCGACTCGATGGACGATGAACCGGTCTGAGCACCCGGATTGGTGAGGCCGGGTCGCCGTGGCACACTCCCGCCTCGAAAGCCATTCCGGGTTGCGTTAGGGGTTCGTCGTCGTCGGTTGTCGAACCTGCCATCTTCACGGTTCGGCCTTGTCCTGCGCTGGGTCGGACACCAGCATTTACCCGCAAATCCGGCTTTCTACGAGCAAAACGCGCTTCATTCTCAATCCGTGCTCTGGCAGGATCCGCCGTCGCCCGGGACTGGTGCCTGCCATTCGCGCCTTCATCGCCAGGCACGGGCTCGACGCCGATCTGGTTCTTACCGAACGGCGTGGCCAAGCCACGGACCTCGCCAGGGCGGCGGTCGCCGACGGATGCGAGCAGGTCGTAGCGGTGGGGGGTGACGGCACGATGAACGAGGTTGCCCAGGCGCTGGTCGGTGCGCCCGCCGCGCTGGCCCTCATGCCGTGCGGCTCAGGCAACGGCCTTGCCTTGCACCTCGGCGTGCCCGCGCAGCCGCGGCGCGCCCTCGCGCTTCTCGTCGACCCATCGGCCCGCGTTGTCAACATCGACACCGGTACCGCGAACGGTCATCCGTTTTTCAACGCCATGGGCGCCGGCTTCGATGCTGAAATCAGCCGGCGGTTCAACCGGCTGGCGCGCCGGGGAATGGTGGCCTACCTGCGCGCTGGATTAGCCACCTTTGCCCATTATCGCGGCGAACCGGTCGCCCTTTGCGATGGCAACGGCCGACGCGAGACGATGGACGCTTTTCTCGTGGTGGTGACCAATTCCGACCAATATGGCAACCATGCCCGGATGGCACCGGGGGCCCGGGTTGACGACGGCCTGCTTGACTTGGTGGTCGTGCCGCCGCCCGGCGTGGCGGGGGCGGTGGCGTTGATGGCGAGGCTGTTTCTGGGCAATTTTGATCGGAGCCCGCAGGTGCGCCACCTGCGCAGCGCCCGTTTCGTCATCGAACGTTCGGCGCCCGGCCTCATCCATACCGACGGGGAGACCCACGAAACCGGCGCCACGGTGGAAGTCGTCGTCCGCCCCTGCAGCCTGCGCCTCGTGGTCCCGGCCGCCTGCGTCGTGGCAGCCGCCGGCCCGCCGCCGTTTTCCACCGCCCTTTCTGGATGACGGGGGATATACCCGTTACGTCCGCCTCGCGCTGAAAAAGCTGGAAAAGCGAGGTACAGAGGTCCTCTATCAATCCTCGCCTTGCAATTCCAGGTTCCTGCCCGTGACCGCAGTTACATCGACCTGCGCCGGTAAGTTGAGTGTCCTGTTCCGCTTGGACCCTGGCGTGTCAGCATGGAACAAGGCGGCCGTGCCGCAGCCCGGCGCCTCCGCGCCACCCATCTTTCATCCAACTTGATTTGCCCGCTGAACAACGTTTCGATTGCGCACCCCATGCAGCAATACACCGACACCATCCGCGAGAGAATCAGTCGTTACACCGCCCCGGCGGAAATCAAGCATCTCGGGCTCTATCCGTATTTTCGTCCCCTGTCCTCAGGTCAGGACACCGAAGTGCAGATGAACGGCCAGAAGCTGCTGATGCTCGGATCGAACAATTACCTGGGTTTGAGCACTCATCCGAAGGTCAAAGAGGCGGCCATCGCGGCGATCGCGAAGTATGGCACGGGCTGCGCGGGGTCGCGCTTCCTCAACGGCACGTTGGACATCCACCTGGAATGCGAGGAGAAGCTGGCGCGCTTCGTCGGCAAGGAGGCGGCGCTGGTCTATTCCACGGGCTTCCAAGTCAATCTGGGGGTGCTGCCCACGCTGGCCAGCCGGAGCGATTTCCTGATTCTGGACAAATTGGATCACGCCAGCATCGTCGACGGTGCGCGTATGAGCTTCAGCCGGGTGATGCGGTACCGGCACAACGACATGCAGAACCTCGAAGAGATACTGCGGTCGCTGCCGCCCGAGAAAAGCAAGCTGATCGTCGTGGATGGTGTCTTCAGCATGGATGGCGATCTGGCCGATCTGCCGGCCATCGTTGCCCTCGCCGAAGCCCATTGCGGAGTGGTGATGGTGGACGACGCCCACGGGCTCGGTGTCATTGGCCCCCAGGGTCGGGGAACGGCCGCGCACTTTGGGCTGACCGATAAAGTCGACCTCACGATGGGCACGTTCAGCAAGTCGCTGGCGTCCGTTGGCGGCTTCATTGCCTCGGACGCGGAGACCGTCGAGTACCTCAAACATCAGTCCCGCTCGCTCATCTTCAGTGCCAGCATTCCTCCGGCCAACGTGGCGACGGTGATGGCGGCGCTCGAAATCGTCCTGGCGGAACCGGAGCGCATCCAGCGGCTGTGGGATAATGCCCACCGCTTGTCCACCGGGCTGAAGGCGATGGGGTTCGATCTTGGTCGGAGCTGCACCCCCATTCTGCCCGTGTGCATTGGCGACGACCGGCTGTGTTTCAAGTGCTGCCGCCTGCTCCAGGACGAAGGTATTTTTGTAAACCCGGTGGTGGTGCCGGGGGTCGAGCCGGGCAACGCGCTGCTGCGGGTGAGCCTGATGGCGACGCACACCTTCGCCCAGATCGACTTCGCGCTGGAGAAATTCGGAAAGGTGGGGCGGCAGACGGGTCTCGTGCACTAGCCATGCCGGTGCGGATCATTGAGGTCGGGGACGTCCGGGAAAAGGAGCGCTTCATCGACGTCCCGTGGCGGATCTATCCCGGCCGGCATCGGCACTGGGTTCCCCCGTTGCGCATGGAGCGCCGGGATTTTCTGGACCCCCGCAAAAACCCCTTCTTCGAGCACGCGGCGGTGAAACTGTTTCTCGCGGTCGACGAGCGCGGCGCCTGCTGCGGGCGGATCGCCGGCATCATCAACCGCAACCACAACGCCACCTACGGGGACAAGACCGGCTTCTTCGGCCTCTTTGAATGCGTCGAGGACGGCGCGGTGGCCGCCGCGTTGTTTGGCGCCGCCGCGGGTTTTCTCAAAGCCGGCGGCATGGAGGTCATGCGCGGTCCCATGAACATGTGCGTCAACGACGACATCGGTCTGCTCGTCGACGGATTTGACCATCCGCCCATGATCATGATGCCCTACAATCCGCCCTATTACGAGAAGCTCGTCACGGAGTTCGGGTTCCGTCCGGTCATGAACCTGCTGGCGCTTTATTCGGTGTCGCCCGGCCGGGCTCCGGCGCACGTTGAGCGCGGGGTGAAGCTCGCCCGGCAGAAATACGGGTTCACCGTCCGCAAGGTGAACATGCGGGACTATGACGGCGAGATCCGGCGCATCCAGAACGTGTACACCTCAGCGTGGGCGGAGAACTGGGGCGCCGTGGCCATGACCGACCAAGAGTTCAAGCATCTGGCCAAGGACCTGAAGATGATCCTGGACCCCGACCTCTGCTTCCTCGCCGAGGTGAACGGGGAGATTGCGGGTTTTTCTCTTTCCCTGCCGGACATCAATCAGGCGCTGATCCATCTTGACGGCCGCCTGTTTCCCTTCGGTCTCTTCAAGCTGCTGTGGTACAAACGCCGGATCAACGCGGTCCGGACCATTACGATGGGCGTGATCAAGAAATTCCGGCACATGGGCATCGACGCCGCTTTTTACTGCGAGATCTACAAGAACGCGCATGCCAAGGGCATGCCGCGGGGCGAAGCGTCGTGGATCCTCGAAACCAACACGACGATGAATCGCGCACTCGAGAAAATGGGATTCCGGGTCTACAAGACCTACCGCTTGTATGACCTGGCGTTGCCTTGAATCGGCGCACGTCGCCGGCCGATGGATCGCCCCATGCCCAGGATCCTTGTCACCGGTGCCTCCGGCTTTGTCGGGTATCATGTGGTGGCCGCGCTCCACGCCGCCGGTTTTACGGTGCGTTGTCTCGTCCGGGCGCACAGCCGCCTGGATCTCATCGACGCGTTCGGGCCGGAGCTGGTGCGGGGTGATGTCACGCAGCCGGAGACCCTGCCGCCGGCGGTGCGGGACGTCGATGCGGTGGTCCACTGCGCCGGCCTGACGCGCGCCCGCCGGCCCGCCGGGTTCTTGGCCGTCAACGCCGAAGGCACCCGGCACCTGTGCGACGCCTGCGCGGGGACGGGCGGGCGGATTCAGCAGCTGATCATGATTGGCAGTCTCGCGGCCCTGGGGCCCGCGGCGGGCCCGGATGCGCCGGTGACGGAGGACGACCCTCCGCACCCCGTCGGACCCTACGGACGGAGCAAGCTCGCCGGCCAGCAGCTCGCCGCCTCGTTCCGGGACCGCTTCCCGGTCACCATCCTGCTTCCTCCCGCCCTCTACGGGCCGGCGGATGTCGATTTCCTGTCCTATTTCCGGCTCATCAAGCGCGGAGTGATGCCCTGTATCGGCCGGCAGGCGCGCTCGCTTTCGCTGCTTCATGCGGGGGATCTGGCGCGCGCCGTGGTCCTGTGCCTGCAGAATCCCGCCAGCCGGCAGAAGGACTATTTGCTGGAAGATGGCGCGAGGCACACGTGGGACGAGGTGGCGGCGACGATGAGCCGGGTCATGGATCGGAATCCGTTGACGATCCGGTTGCCCGAGGGCCTGGCGCGGGCGATTGCGCGGCTCGGAGGGTGGTGGGGCGCGGTGAGCGGCCGCCCGCCTGTGTTGAATCCCGACCGAATGCAGGAGTTCCTGCACCCGCACTGGGTGTGCCAGGGCCGCCGGATTCGCGACGAACTCGGCTTCGTTCCCCAATTCGAGATGACCGCGGGCTTCCGCCAGACGCGCGACTGGTACCTCAGCCATGGCTGGCTTTGAGGCGCGGGACGCTTCCCGATGAACCCCGCGCCCTCAATCGTCTCGGCCGCCGCCGCCTGGCGGAATCTGAACCGCACCGACCGGCTGACCTTCGCCTACAACCTGGTGGTCGCCGGCCTGATCGTGGCCTTCGCGCACCGCATCCCGGCGTGGTACGCCCTGATTCTGCCCAACCTGGCGATGCTGGCGTTCCTGTGGTTTTTCATCTCCCGGGTGGGATCCGACGCGCGCGCGGTGTGGCGATCGCTCCGGGCGTTTTACCCGGTGTTCTTCATCTGGGCCGCCTACGCGCAGACCGGTGCGATGAACCACATCCTGAGCCCCGGCTTTCACGACGACTGGCTCCGCCAGCTTG
>JBGOXZ010000064.1:0-10156 GCA_041479395.1 Opitutaceae bacterium | reverse complement strand
TTCCCTCGCGCTAGACGGCGAGTTCGCTTCCATCTCAACCACTCCGCCCTTCCATGACCGTGCATCTCTCCTCCCGCTCGCTCCAGTTTTCGTTTTGCCGCCTTTCGCCGCTGGCGCTTCTCCTCGCCGTGCTGGTCACCGGCCGCTTGGGCGCCGCCAACCCGGCGATCACCGATGTCCTGACCGCCGACCCCGCCGCGATGGTCTACCGCGGCACCGTCTACCTCTACACCGGCCACGATGAGGCGCCGGAAAATGATGCCCATTACGTGATGAAACGGTGGCTGTGTTTTTCCTCGACCGACATGGTGCACTGGACGGCGCACGGCTCGCCCCTCGCCGTCTCCGATTTCAAGTGGGCCAAGAGCGATGCGTGGGCGGGCCAGGTGATCGAGCGTCAGGGCAAGTTCTTCTGGTATGTCCCGATGTCGCACGCCACCATCCCGGGCTTCGCCATCGGCGTCGCCGTGGCGGACAGCCCGACCGGCCCGTTCAAGGACGCCCGCGGCTCCGCGCTCATCACCAACGATATGACGACGGACGTGTCGATCTCCTGGGACGACATCGATCCCACGGTCTTCATCGACGGCGACGGGCAGGCCTACCTTTTCTGGGGCAACCAACGATGCCGCTACGTCAAACTCAAAGAAAACATGATCGAGACCGCGGGCGAGATCCAGACCGTTCCGCCGCGCGATCTGCCCAAATACACGGAAGCCCCCTGGGTGCACAAGCGGGGGAAGCTCTACTATCTGTCCTACGCCTGCGATTTCCCCGAAAAGACCGCTTATGCCACCGCCCCGACCATAGCCGGCCCGTGGACGTATCGCGGCGTCATTGCGGAGATCGCCGGCAACAGCAACACCATCCACCAGGCGATCATCGAATACAAGGGCCGCTGGTATTTCATCTACCACAACGGTGGCACACCTACGGGCGGCAGTCATCGCCGGTCCGTGTGCATCGACTATCTTTACTACAATCCTGATGGGACCATCCAACGGGTGACGCAGACATCCGAGGGCGTGAGTCCGGCCGGAGACCACGGAAGCACCGCTCCCCGCTCCACGCCGTGAGGGAGGCGCTCGCCAGGATGAGAAGATGACGATAAATTATCGGACTAAACAGAAACCATGAGCGCACCATTCCTCGGGTCGGGCCGGTTCAGCATCGGCCGTTGTTTGGGGCTGGCGTCCCTGCTGCTTCCTGTGATCCAGCGGGCGGACGACGCGCCGCGGGTCCATGAGAGTTTCGATCTTGGGTGGCGGTTTTACCGGGGTGACGCGAATGGCGCGGGGCAGGCGGGATTTGATGACGCGGCCTGGCGCAAATTGGGCCTGCCGCACGACTGGAGCATCGAGGGACTCTATGACGAGAAGGCGTCCACCGGCGGCTCGGGCGGCTATCTGCCGGCGGGCGTCGGCTGGTATCGCAAGCATTTCATCGTGCCGGAATCGCTGCGCGGGCGGCAGATCTCCGTGGAGTTCGACGGCGTTTACATGAACAGCGACGTGTGGATCAACGGCCAGCATCTGGGCCGCTGGCCCTACGGCTACACCAGCTTCTCTTACGATCTGACTCCGCATCTGCGCTTCGGCGACCAGCCCAACGTCCTGGCCGTGCGCGTGGACAATTCCCCGCAACCGGGCAGCCGCTGGTACTCCGGCTCGGGCATCTACCGGCACGTCTGGATCACCATCACCGACCCGTTGCACATCGCCCACTGGGGCACCTACATCACCACCCCAAGCGTGTCGGCGGAATCAGCCACCGTGCGCATCCGCACGCGCGTGCAGAACGACCGCCTGGAGGCGCAACCAGTCACGCTCGTCAGCGAGATCGTGGATGCCGGCAACCAGGTGATCGCGACGGTCCGATCCGACGGGCAGATGCCGGCCGCCTCGGAGCAGGAGTTTGACCAGACGGTCGCGCTGGCGCACCCAAGGCGCTGGTCGCCCGGGTCGCCCGAGCTTTACCGCCTGCACAGCCGCGTGGAGGTCGGGGGCCGGATCGTCGACGAAGGCGCGACGCCGTTCGGCGTGCGCCAGATCGATTACGATGTCGACCGCGGCTTTCTCCTCAACGGCGAGCCGGTGAAGATGATGGGCATGTGCCTGCACCACGACGGCGGCGCGGTCGGCGCGGCGGTGCCCGAGGAGGAGTGGACTCGGCGGCTGCGGCTCTTGAAGGACATGGGCTGCAACGCCATTCGGACGGCGCACAATCCGCCCGCGCCCGAGTTTCTCGATCTGTGCGACCAGCTGGGCTTTCTCGTCATGGACGAGGCCTTCGACGAGTGGACCGTCAAGAAGCCGCAGATCGCGCACGGCTATTCCACTTACTTCAACGACTGGTGTGAGCGCGACTTGACTGCCATGATCCACCGCGACCGCAACCATCCGTGCGTGGTCATCTGGAGCGCGGGCAACGAGATCGGCGAGCAGCGCATGGCAGGCGGCGACAAGGTGCTGGCCAGATTGGTGGAGGTGTTCCACCGGGAAGATCCGACGCGGCCGGTCACCGCGGCCATGGATAATATCTACACCGACGAGGGCGAAGCGCCGGACGCTTTCACCGACCAGCTGGACATCGTCGGCTACAACTACGTGGATCGCTGGGGTGCGCGCCGCGAGACGTATGCGGCGGACGACCGCCGCCGGTATCCGCGGCGGAAGTTCGTGGGCACGGAAGACGTGGGCATCTACGGCGTGCGCGGCAGCTACGACCTGCCGTCCGCCGTGCCGGGCGGCGCGCCGCGCCCGCCCCGCTACGCCACCGCCATGATTCGGGCGGAACAACTCTGGAAGTTTGTGCGCACGCACGACTATTTCATCGGCGAATTCCCCTGGACCGGCATCGACTACCTCGGCGAGTCCCGTTGGCCGGGCAAGGGCAGCTTCAGCGGCGTGATCGATACCAGCGGCTTCGTCAAGGACGGTTACTACTTCTACCAGAGCCAGTGGACGACCAAACCGATGCTGCACCTGTTTCCTCACTGGAATTGGACCGGCCGCGAAGGGCAGGTGATTCCGGTGCTGGCCTACACCAATTGCGACACGGTGGAGCTGTTTCTCAATCAAAAGAGCCTTGGGGCGAAAGCGCTGGAGTTTCCGCGGCAGGGCGCGGCGGGCGGCTGGAACACCTATGCCCGGCCGCAGGTCTTTGCGACGACCGCCGATCTGCACCTCTCGTGGGACGTGCCATACGAACCCGGCATGCTCAAGGCCGTCGGCTATCGCGAGGGGAAGCCGGTGGCTGAGGTCGAGGTCCGCACGGCCGGCGCGCCCGCCCAGCTCGCCCTCTCGACCGATCGCGATGCGCTGCGGGCCGGCGCGCGCGAGGTCGCGCATATCACCGTGGAAGTGCGCGATGCGAACGGCGCCGTGGTTCCGGACGCGGACAACGTCATCACCTTCGACGTGCAGGGCGACGGCAGCCTGCTGGGCGTGGACAACGGTGACCCGTTTAGCCACGACAGCTATCGCGGGAACTCGCGCAAGGCGTTCCACGGTCTGGCGCTCGCCATCGTCCAGGCCGGCGCCAATTGCGGAGAAGTCCGCGTGAAAGCCGCGGCGGGCGGACTAAGGGAGGCGACGCTGGTGCTGCAGGCCGTGAAGGGCGCGGATGCCGGCAGGCCGGTGATCGTCGATCTTGACCGCTGAATCGACCCGATGGGGAACGGCAAGCCGGTTCCGGCTGGGGCGGGCAAGGCGTCCCCCACCGAGCCGCCGGCAATTGCAACCCGCCCGGAGAGCCCGTCCCACCGGCCTACACGTTTCGTTGCGTCGATTGCTTCATGGATGGGCGTCCTCGAGCGCCAGTTTCGCGCCGAGATCGTCCGGACTTGCAGCCAGCGCGGCTTCGAACGCCGCGCGCGCTTTTTCCCGGTCGCCCAATCCGGCGTAGCCGAGGCCGGCTGCATAACGGCCTGCGGCCAGGCGCCGCCGGCTGCGCTCATCTTGGGGCGTGCTGGATCCGGGGGCCCCCCGCGGAGGCACGCTTTCGGAGCCGCTGGTGACGAGTTCCTGAAAGGTCTTTTCGGCCTCGGCGCCGCGCCCGAGTTTGCGCAGGGCGAGCGCTTGGTGGAAGCGCTGGGCGTTGAGGCGGGCGAGGGCGTCGCCCGGGCTCTCGATGTCGCTGTTGCGCATGCGTCCGAACCTGGCGAGGTCGAGTTGCGCCGCCTTCTGCCACGCCCCGTTCGCCTGGTCCATTTCGCCCAGGGCCTCATGGGCGCAGCCGATCCAGTAGTCGAGCTGGGCTTCGCGCGGGGCCGGGCCGTCGGGCAGCACGGAGCGGAGATTCTTGGGAAATGCCAGCGCGACGCCGAAGTCGGCCAGCACCTCGCGGCATTGCTTGGCCCGGAAACGCTGCAAACCCCGGGCGAGATGGGCATCGGTCCACAATCCGCCGCTGTCGAAGCGCGTGCCGCCCTCCCAGATGTTGAACGTGTGGCCCTGGAGCAGGTCGATCGCCTCATCCGTCTTGCCGGCAAACGTCTGCAGGCTGATCAGGCGGGCGAGGCCTTCGTCGCTCTTCACGACGGCGCCCTGGTGGCCTTCCAACAGCGCCAGGCGCTGCGCGACCGGCGCGGCCGCCGACGCGTAGAGGGCGTCGAGTTCGGCGAGGTGCGTCGGGTAGGCGTCGCTGAGCGCAACGGCCTTTTCGAGGCACGCGATGGCTTTGGCGCGCGTGGCGGCCTCGCCGGAGTGAGCGTAGGCTTGGGCGAGGTTGCGCCACACAACGGGGAACGCGGGATCGAGCGCGGCTGACTTTTCCCACAGCGCAGTCGCTTCGGCCGGCTGCCCGTCGAAGAGCAGATTGCCGAGAAAGTAGGGCGCGCGGGCATCCCGCGGGTTGGCCGCCATCGCCCGGCGCAGCACGGCGATGAGCTCAAACTGGAAGGGGAAGACGTACTCCGGCGACTTTTGGGCGGCGGTGCCCCGATATTCGGCCGCTTGGGCCTCTTGGCGCAGTTTTTCGGCGAAATCGCCGAGGTAATAGAAGACGATCGGCGAATCCTTGACTGCGCCCGGCTGGCCTGCGCCTGCCGCGAGGACCTCCAGGCCGTCCTGCCAGAGGCCGGCGTTCGCGTACTCGGAGGCGATTTCCTGCGCCGTGGCGACGTACGCGTTGAGCGTTGCCAACAGCCGGTCCGCCGAGTGCCGGTCCCGGGTCGCGAGCCATTGCTCGGCCATGAGGCGCACGTCCAGCGGATCAGTCTTGGACGCGGCGAACGCGAGCACTTCACGCGCTTCCGCGCCGCGGTCGAGATGGCGGAGGACGGCGGCTTTGAGGCCGCAGGCGCGAACGTTGAGCGCGTTCGCCTCAAGCGAACGATTCACGAAGTTGAGCGCGGCGGCGAAATCGCCGCGCGCCGACGCGATCTCAGCGAGCGAGAAATACGCGGGGGCTTTCCATTCCTGGCTCCACGCGGCCTTGTAGAAGGCGTCGAAGGCCTCGTCCTGCCGGCCCTGCGCTTTGAGCGCCACCCCGAGGTAGTAGAGCGGCTCGGCGTTTTTCGGGGTGGTGTATTTGGCGGTGAGGCGGGTGAGGGCCTGGCGGAAATGTTCTTCGGCGGCCGCAAAGCGGGCGCGCCGCATCTCGCGCAGCCCCAACCCGGTGTGCGCCTCCGTGTCGCCGGGATCGCGGCGCAGGACCTCCTCCCAGTAGGGCTCGGGGTCGCGGTCGGGATCATGAAACTGGTCGATGCGCTGGCCGGCTAGATACAGTTCCTCGTCCGACTTGATGTCGTGCGGCGCAGGCGGTGGCGTCACCGGCTCGGGCATCGCCGTCGGCGTGAGCCGGAGAGGCGAATAGGTGACGAGTTCGCGGCCGTCGACGGTGAGGGACGCGCGGACGTCGTGCTCGTCCGTGCCGGCGGGCAGCGCCACCTGCTTGAAGTAGGGGCGGCCGGGATCAATGGCGATGGCCTCCTCGAGGAGGGTCTTTCCGCCGATCGCGAGCCGCGCGGTCGCGCGCGGGTGCGCCGCTGGCGTGCAAAAGCCGAAGCTCGCGCCGCCGTCCTTCACCTCGAGATTCACCGCCGCGTCGAGGTTGGCGTTTTTCACGCCGCCGATGTCACGGAAGGGATACCAGTACATCTCAAACGAGCGCGTCTCGAAGGGCTGCAACCACGAATAATCGGGCTGGTTGTCGGAGTAGGCGCCGACCATCAGTTCGATGTAAGGGCCGTCGGTGTCGGTGAGAATGCCGTCCCACATGCGGCCGCGCGGACCGTTGCCCCAGGTCCAGAATTTCTTGCCCGGGACGATGTGGTGATCGGCGATGCTTAAGGTACCGGCCTGGCGGCCGTGGTCGTAGCCGGCGAAGAAGTCATCCCAGTAGTTCCAGGCGAACATGGAGTTGGCGGCCTGGTGGTTCTTGTACCAGCTCACATCCACGCCGTTCCAATCGACGCCGCCGTAGGGGGTGGTCGCGATCGGCCAGGTGGTGAACTGCCGCTTGAAGTGGTGGGTGACGAACTGGGTGCGCGGCGGGAAGATGATCTGGTAGTGCTCGTTCGCGTTCACCGCCACGTTGGCGAAGCACAGCATCGAGTTCGCGAGCGGCGTGCGGTTGAAGATGCGGACCGAGCATACGAGCACGGAACTGCCCGGCCGTAGCGTGTAACCAACGGCCCAGCGCATCCGCTGGCGGATTTCCAGCTCGCCGACCCAGACCGTCTTGCTGCCGTCGGCGTTCTCCTCCGTCCAGTATTGCACGGGGAGGAACGTGGTCGCGCGGTGGTGGTGCGGGATGTTCCATTCGATGCCGCCCGAGATCCACGCGCCGATCAGTCCGATCAGGGCGGGCTTGATGACGTGCTGGTGGTAGACGAAGTCGTAGTTGTTCGTCTGGTCGACCGCCGAGAAGAGGCGGCCGCCGATCTCCGGCGCGATGCCGACCTTCACGTATTCGTTCTCGAGGTAGACGAGGCGATAGGTTTGATCGGCCTTCCGGTTCGTGAGATTGTTGTAGAGCGGGTAGGGATAAATGCGTCCCTCGGCGCCTTGCGACTGGCGGCCGAAGTAGAACATCGGGTCCGCGTCGGGCGGTCCGGACAGGTAGGTGGGAATGACCTCGTCGACTTCGCGGAGGGCGACCGGCAAGGCCGCGGAAGCGGGGCAGGGAACGAACAGCGTGCTGGCGAGCATCGCCAGCAAGAGACAGGCGGCGCGGTGGTTCACGGGAGAATGGTCTTGATGCTGTTAGCGAGTCTGCGCGAGTGTTCCATCATTGGGCCAACGGTGGCCTGAGTCAACCGGCCGCGGCTGATGGTACCCCTGTCGCTCCTTCCCGGCGACGAAACCAAGAGCCGCGCGGATCTCGCGCCGCCCATTCAACACCACCAAAGATGATCACACCAAAGTTGTTTTTCGCGGCCTCGCTCTGCGTGCTCGGGACGATGAACTGCCGACTCGCCGCCGAAGGCACGCCGGCACCCGCCGTACCCACCGTCATCGTGAGCCCCCAGGCCGAGCCGGTGGCGCCGGGCCCGTTCACACCCACGTGGGAGTCTCTCCAACAATACCGGCCGCCGGAATGGTTTCGCGACGCCAAGTTTGGCATCTGGGCGCACTGGGGCCCGCAATGCCAGCCGGAGCAGGGCGACTGGTACGCGCGCTTCATGTACATGACGAAGCCGCCCCCCTGGGCCCCGCGCGTCGACGAGTTCCACCGACGGACCTACGGACACCCCTCGAAGTTCGGATTCAAGGATGTCATCAACACCTGGAAGGCGGAGCACTGGGACCCGGACGCGCTCATGACGCTCTACAAGCGCGCCGGCGCGCAATATTTCTTCGCCCTCGCCAACCACCACGACAACTTCGACCTCTGGGACTCGAAATACCAGCCGTGGAACTCGGTGCGTGTCGGCCCGAAGAAGGACATCATCGCCGGCTGGGTCAGGGCGGCGAGGGCGCAGGGCTTGCGTTTTGGCGTAAGCGTGCACGCCGCCCATGCGTGGACCTGGTATGAGCCGGCGCAGGGCGCCGATGCCACCGGGGAACTGGCCGGCGTGCCGTACGATGGCCGCCTCGCCCGGGCCGACGGCAAAGGCCTGTGGTGGGACGGTCTCGATCCGCAGGACCTCTATGCGCAAAACCACCCGCGTAGCGCCGACAGCGAGGATCCCGTGGCCATTCATCGCCAGTGGGACTGGGGCAACGGCGCCAGCATTCCCGATGCCGCCTACTGCGACAAATTCTACAACCGCACCATCGACCTGATCAACCGCTACCAGCCCGACCTGCTCTACTTCGACGACACCGCCCTGCCGCTCTGGCCGGTGAGCGACGCGGGGCTGCGCATCGCCGCGCATTTCTACAACAGCAACCGGAAGGCGCACGGCGGAAAGCTGGAGGCCGTCTTGTTCGGCAAGGTCCTGAACGAGCAACAGCGTCGCTGCATGGTGTGGGACATCGAGCGAGGACAGAGCAACCAGATCGAACCCCAACCATGGCAGACCGATACCTGTATCGGTGACTGGCATTACCGGCGGTCGATCTTCGAACAGCACCACTACAAAAGCGCCCGGACCGTCATCCAGACTCTGGTCGATGTGGTCAGCAAGAACGGCAACCTGCTGCTGAACATTCCGGTGCGGGGTGACGGAACGATTGACAGCGATGAACTCGCGATCGTCGAGGGCATCGCGGCGTGGATGGACGTGAACCGGGAGTGTATCTTCGGGACGCGCCCGTGGAAGATCTACGGTGAGGGTCCATCGGTCGCGAACGCGGTGCCGCTCAAGGCGCAGGGTTTCAACGAAGGCAAATCGCTCACGGCGGACGACGTGCGCTTTACGACGAAGGGCGAGACGCTCTATGCGATTGCGCTCGGCCGGCCGACCAAGGCACTCGCCATCAAGTCGCTCGGCACCGCAGCCGGCATGCTCAGAAAACCGATCGCGCGCGTGCAACTCCTCGGCAGCGGCGAAACGCTCCGGTGGTCGCAATCCGCCGCCGCCCTCTCCATCGAGCCGGTGTCCGCCGCAGCCGGCGATGATCCGGTGGTGCATAAAATCACGCTGGCGATGTGACCATGAAAGGTCCGCGGTTCCTGGTGGCAGTCCGATTTGCAGCCCTGCTTTCGGGGCAGGCGATTCCGGGGGCGCGTGGAGCCGGGATTCTGGCGATGGACACCGGCCCCTCCGCTGGGCACGATGGGCTGCGATGGCCCAACCTCCGCCATGACCAGCCACGCATTGGTTGATAGCCGCTGAGAAGAACGCTCATGACTTCACGCGAACGACTTGCCGCCACGCTGAATCATCAATCTCCGGATCACCTGTGCGTGGATTTCGGGGCCGGGTTTCAGTCCGGCATGGGGGTCGGCGCGGTTCATTGCCTGCGCCAGACCCTGCTCGGCCAGCCGGACTTCCGGGTCAAAGTCATCGAGCCCTACCAGATGCTCGGCGAGATTGACGAGGAACTGCGCCAGGCGCTCGGCCTCGACGTCGTGGGGGTGCACGGGGCGGGCACCATGTTTGGTTTCAGGAACGAAGGCTGGAAGCCGTTCACGCTGTTCGACGGCACGCCCGTGTCGGTGCCGGAGAAGTTCAACGTGACTCCGGCCGACGACGGCGGCTGGCTGATGTATCCCGAAGGCGACACCGGCGTGCCGCCCTGTGCGTGGATGCCGAAGGGCAGCTATTTCTTTGACTCGCTCAACCGGCAGCAACCGCTCGACGAATCGAGGCTCAATCCCGCGGACAATTGCGAGGAGATGGGCCCGGTCGGCGAGGAGGAGGTGCGGCATTTCGCGCAGACCGCGCGATATTGGTATGAGAACACGAACGCCGGGATCTACCTGACGTTGCCCGGCACCGCCTTTGGAGACATTGCGCTCGTGCCGGCACCGTGGATGAAGAACCCGAAGGGCATCCGGGGCGTAGCCGAGTGGTACATGGCCACCGTTGCGCACCGCGACTACGTGCGGCAGGTCTTTGAGTTCCAGTGCGAATCTGCGCTCAAGAACATCGAATGGCTCGCAGCGGCGGTCGGTGACCGCGCGCAAGTCGTGTTCGTCAGCGGAACGGACTTCGGCACGCAGACCAGCCAGTTCTGTTCGGTGCGGACCTATCGGGAGCTCTTCAAACCCTTCCACAAGACGGTGAACGACCGGATCCACCAGCTCACGAAATGGAAGACAT
>JBGOXZ010000063.1:0-10224 GCA_041479395.1 Opitutaceae bacterium | reverse complement strand
CCGCTCGTGATCACGTAGGGAATGCCGAGGCGCGAAAGCTCGAGCTGCAGGTCCAGCGCCTGGAAATGCGCGCGGTAATGGACCGCGATGTCGGCCCGCGGGCGGCCCTCGTCGACGAGACCCTTGACCCGCTGCACCACGAACGCGGCCTGCTCGCGCGTGTCCAGCGCCTGCACGAGGAACGGTTTCTCATGGTCGGGACGCGCGGGGCGCAGCAATTTGTCGAAGTGGCGGCCCTTGGGCTGGGCGGCGAGCACGCCGTTGGCGAAGGTGAGGATCGACGGCGTCGAGCGGTAGTTGGTCTCGATACGGTAGATCTGCGTGCCGGGGTGGCGGTCGGGGAAGGTGAGGATGTTCTCGAAGTTGGCGCCGCGCCACGAGTAGATGCACTGGGCGTCGTCGCCCACGGCCATCACGCGATGGTGCGCGCCGACGATGTCGACGATCTGCGCCTGCAGCGTGTTGGTGTCCTGGTATTCATCGACCAGCGTGTGGCGGAACCGCTGCTGGAGGTGGGCCGCCACGTCCGGCGCGGCCTTGAGCAGGTCGAGCCAGTATTCGAGCAGGTCGTCGTAATCGACGACGTTCTGCCGGCGTTTGCGTTCGCGGTAGGCCGCGGCGAACGCGCCGATGTCATCGGCGACGGCCTCGTGTTGCGGATAAAAACGCGTGATCGTCTCACCCAACGCCCGCTGGGTGTTGCGCGCAAAGCTGATGATCTCGAACAGCGGACCGGGCCGCGGATGGGTCTTGTCCTTGAAAAACGTCTTGTCCCGATCCTCCACCGCGTCCCGCAGCAGGCTGTCGGCCTCCTCGGCGTCGAGGATGGTGAACGAGCGCGACAGGCCGATGGCCTCGCCGTGGATGCGCAGGATCTTGTGGCCGATGTGGTGGAACGTGCCGCCCCAGAAGCGGTGGGCCTCGACGCCGGTGAGATCCTGCACGCGGTGCAGCATCTCGCGCGCGGCCTTGTTGGTGAAGGTGAGGAGGAGGATCTCGTGGGGGCGCACACCCTGGCTGAGCAGGTGCGCCACGCGATAGGTGAGGGTGCGCGTCTTGCCGGAGCCGGCGCCGGCCAGGACGAGCAGCGGTCCCGGCGGCGCGGTGACCGCGGCGAACTGCTCGTCGTTGAGATCCGCGCGGAAATCGATCGGCGGGATCGGCAGCGGCGCGCCCGGCTCGGGTTTGAGGACAAAATCCATGTCGGGCCGGAATTACTCACGCAAAGGCGCGAAGACGCAAAGAAAAGATTTCGGGATCCTTGTCCAAGGTGTGTCTTCAAACCCTCGTTTTTGCCATCTGTCATCCTGAGCGTAGCGAAGGATCCAGTGAGAGTCCGCAGCGAGCCTCGGCGGTGTCCCACTGGATGGCTGGCTGTCGGCCTGCGGCCTCGGTACTTCACTTCGTTCAGAATGACAATTCGGGTTTGAAGACGCCACATAGACTCGCGCCGTCCTGCCGTTTGTCAGCGGGAAGGCCCGACCTGCCGCGTGCGGTACGGTCCGAGGTGACCGTCTTTGTCGGCAAGGTCCAAGTCGCAGGAGAGAAGTTTCGGGAGAGTTCGAGCGTAGTCAAACTCGTCGAGTTCGGGCCTATGGTATGAAAATCCCGTCCAAAGTCTTTCGGCTTTGGCGGCGCTCACAGCAGCACGAGGTTGTCGCGGTGGACGACCTCGAGGTGTTTGCGGCTGGGAAAGAACGCGCGCAGTTCGTCGGTGGTTTTGCCGGCGACGCGCGGAATCTCGTCCTCGCCGAACGCCGCCACGCCGCGCGCAAACACGGTCCCGTCCGGGCCGGCGATGTTGACGATGTCCCCGGAGGCGAAGCCGCCGCTTGCGCCGGTCACGCCGACGGCGAGCAGGCTTTTGCCGCCCTCCCGGAGGGCCCGGGCGGCGCCGGCGTTCACCACGATCGTGCCGGTCGGGCGCTGGAAATAGGCGAGCCAGCGCTTCCGCGACTCCATCGGCAGGCCGCTCGGCACGAAGAAGGTGCCGGGGGCGCGTCCGCGGAAGAGCTGGTTCAGCACGTCGGGCTCGGCGCCGCTGGCGATGAAGACGCCGCAACCGGACTTGGTGGCGAGCTTGGCAGCGGCGACCTTGCTGGCCATGCCGCCGACGGCCGTCTCGCTGGTGGTGCCGCCGGCCATGGCTTCGATCTCGGAGGTGATTTTCTCCACCACCGGCACAATCTGGCCCGTGCCTTTGAGGTCAATCAGGCCGGGGGCGAGGGAGAGGATCACGAGATACTGGGCCTGCATCAGGCTGGCCACCATCGCCGCGAGCATGTCGTTGTCGCCAAATTTGATCTCGGCGGCGCTGACGGTGTCGTTCTCGTTGATGACAGGCACCACGTCGTAATCGAGGAGGCGCTCCAGCGTGGCTTTCACGGCGAGATAACGACCGCGGATGCGCAGGTCGTCATGCGTGAGCAGCACCTGCGCGACCGCGAGCTGGTGCGGATCAAAGCCGCGCTGCCACGTCTGCATGAGCAGGCTCTGCCCGATGGCGGCGCAGGCCTGCTTCTGGGAGAGTTCTTTCGGGCGCTTGGCCAGGCCGAGCCGGCCCATGCCGAGCCCGATGGCGCCGGAAGTCACGACAATGACCTCGGTACCCTGGCGGCGCAGCTCCGCGATCTGCGCGCAGATCGCCCCGATCCGGGCCGCGTTGATGGACACACTTGGTCCCTCGACTCTGCCCGGGGCGCTCCGCTCAAGCGAAACTGGGCCGGCGCCGGAGGTGAGCACGCCGGTGCCGAGTTTCACGATGATGCGGCGGGGCGTTGCGGCCGCGGGTCTTTGCGCTGACACATGGGAGGGGGAGGGCATGAGCGAAGGGTCAAGGGTGAGGCTTTGTAGCTGCGTCGGGAAGGCGAAATCCCAGGTCGGGATTCACTCAAAAACACGCGAATGACACAAAGCGAAAGCAGAATGCGGTTCTCTGCCCCCAGGCCAGTCAACCGCGCGACGGGCCGCGCATGAAGATGTGTGTCACGGCAGGCTGCGCGATCGGCAGTCTGCCCGTGGCGTCCAGCTTGAGGGCGAAGCCAGCCCGGTCGCCGCGGCGTATGGCGCGCAGCGACCGCCCGCCTGATCACACGCGGTTTGCTATGCGCCTAACGCGACCGAACGATCCGGCGGGCCGCCATCAGCAGTGTCAGCAAGCCCACAAACCATGTCTGCATCGCGCCGCCACCGCCGGACGCGGTCGCCGTTCCCGCCGGCGGAGTCGTCGTGCCGCCCGTCGGTGGCGGGCTCGTGCCCCCGCTGGGAGCAGCGGTCAAGGCCAGCGTGGTGACGGTGCCGTCCGTCGCAATCTTGCGGAGGGCGGCGTTGCCCGTGTCGGCGACATAGATGTTGCCGGCGCTGTCGACCCAAAGACCGTGGGGCTGATTGAACAGCGCGCTGCTGCCGGCGCCGTCTCCCAAACCGGCGATGCCCGCCATGCCCGCGACCGTGGTGACCGCGCCATCGGGCGTGATCTTGCGGATCGTGCCGTTGCCGGTGTCCGCGACGTAGACGTTGCCCGCGCCATCCATCGCCACTCCGTACGGTTGATTGAACAACGCATTGGAGCCCGTGAGGTCAGTGGCTCCGCTGATGCCAGCCGAGCCCGCCAGCGTGGTGACCACCCCGTTTGGCGTAATCTTGCGAATCGTGTCGTTGTACGTGTCCGCGACGTACAAGTTGCCCGCGGTGTCCACCGCCACGCCGTTGGGATAGTTGAATCGCGCGGCGGCACCCGTGCCATCGGCGCCTCCGCGGTTCGCCGCCGAGCCCGCCACAGTGCTCACCACAGCCGCCGGCGTGATCTTGCGGATCGTGGCGTTGAACGCGTCGGTCACGTAGAGGTTGCCCGCGCCATCCACCGCCAAGCCGACCGGTGAGGAAAAGGAGGCGGCGCTGCCCGTGCCATCCTGATTGCCCCGGCTGCCGGGCGAACCCGCGAGGGTCGACACGGTGCCGCTCGGCGTGATCTTCCGGATGGTGGCATTGCCGGTATCGGCGACACAGACATTGCCCGCGCCATCCACCGCCACGCCGCCGGGCTGGTTGAACCAGGCGCTGCTGCCGGCGCCATCCTGCGAGCCGGCCACGCCCGCCGAGCCAGCCAGCGTGCTCACGACACCGGCGGAGGTGATCTTGCGGATGGTGTTGCTCGACGTGTCGGCCACATAAAAGTTGCCCGAGCTGTCCCCGCTGATGCTGGCGGGATACTGGAACAGGGCCGCGCCCGCGCCGGACACCGTCAGCGCAACGGCACTGCTGGTCGTGGAGCCGAGCGCATTGGTGATCACGCTGCGGAACTGGTCGCCCGACATGGCCGCCGTGACCGCGCTGACCGTGAGCGCGGCGCTGGTCACTCCATGATAACCGCCGCCCTCATTCAGATTTTCCCACGTCGTCGAGCCGGCTGGCCAGCGTTGCCATTGATACGTCGGCGCCGGGTTGCCACTGGCCGCCAGAGTGAAAATCGCACTTTGGCCAGCCGTCACCGTCCAGCCCAGTGGCTGCTGCGCAACTGTGGGCGGCGCGGCGGCTCCGGGCGTGCGTACGCGACTCTGGGCGAAAAGCCAGGTGTAGAGCTCATCGTTTGCGTAGGTGATGGTCCACACGTCATGGCCGAAATCAGGATAGATCGTGAGGCGGGGATTGCCCCCGGCCTGCCGGATGGCGTCGATCATCTCCAGCGTCCGGGCGACGGGCACCGTGGCGTCGAGCGCGCCGTGAAACGCCCACAGCGGCAAGTCGCGCAGCTTGTACGCGAGCGAGGGCGTTCCGCCGCCGCAAATCGGCACGACCGCGGCGTACTTCTCCGGACTGCGCACGGCGAGATCCCACGTCCCGTATCCGCCCATGCTCAGCCCGGTCACATAAACGCGGTCGGGATCGATGCGATACTGGTGCACGAGATCCTGGATGAACGCGTCCAACGCGGCGGAATCCCACCCGCTGCCCGAACATTGCGGCGATACGACGACGCATCGGAAATCGCGCCCCTGCTCGATCAGCAGAGGGGGCCCGTGGACGGCAACCGCCTCCACGTTCGTGCCGCGCTCGCCGGAGCCGTGGAGAAACACCATCAGCGGCCAACTGGCTGCGGCGTTTGTGGTGTACCCGGGAGGAAGATATAGGAGATACTGGAAGGCGTAGACGTTGGGGACCGCGGCAGATTGCGCCGTCTGGCGCTGGAGGGCCATGGCGAGCGAGGCGGCTGCCACCAGCCAAATGCCAGGCACAAGCAGCATGCGAATGGGGAAATGACGCATCGTCGTGAGCGCGGTTCGATTCGCGAGGGATGGGACGCCCGCGAGTCGTTGCGCGACTCCTGGTGAGGTTAACCCCGCGCTGTGGCAAATCCCGTCAGCCGCCGGCAAGAAAAGGGCTTTTGGGGAAGGGATGCGGTGGACGGGTGAAGGGCTTGGCGGGCGTAGTCCAAGTCATTCGCCCCGCGGGGACTTGGGCTCTGCGCGTCTAGTTTCTACGCACCGTCAACTTCGCCGCCGCCAGCAGGCCCAACGCGGCGACAAACCACCCCGCCATGGCTCCGCCACCGCCACCACCGCCTCCGCCAGACGACCCACCACCGGCAGCATTGACGGTCAGCGTCGCTTGGTTGCTGGTCACGCTACCTGAGCTGTTGGTGACGATAACCGTGTAATTGCCGGCGTTGCTCGATTGGACGTTGGACAGGCTCAAGGTACTGCTCGTGACACCGCTGATGGCAGTGCCGCCAAAATACCATTGGTAGGTGGGCGCGGGCTTGCCGGAGGCGGACACCGAGAACTGGACATTGGCGCCGGCCATCACCGTCTGGCTTTGCGGCTGCGTTGTGATGGCGGGCGCCGCAGGGAACATGCCCAGGCGGATGGCATGATTGCTCGTGTCGGCCACGTAGATGTTGCCCGTGCCGTCCACCGCTATTCCGGAGGGGAAATTGAAGCGGGCGGCGGCGCCGAGGCCGTCGGCAGTGCCGCTGGCGCCGGCGGTGCCGGCGATGGTGCTGACGGAACCGGACGGGGAGACTTCACGGAGGGCATGGTTGTCGGTGTCGGCGACGTAGAGGTTGCCGTTGCTGTCGACGGCCACGCCGGACGGAAAGTAGAATCGCGCCTGACCGGGGGCGCCGTCGGTGCTGCCGGAAATTCCAGCCTGCCCCGCTACGGTGGTCACTGCGCCCGTCGCGGTGACGACTTTGCGAATCGTGTCGTTATTGGTGTCGGCAACATAGAGGTTGCCGGTACCGTCGATGGCCAATCCCTGAGGCCCGTGGAAGCGGGCGGCGGAGCCGGTGCCATCGGCGCTGCCGCTGACGCCGGCGGCCCCGGCAATGGTGCTGACCATGCCGGCGGAGGTGATCCTCCGGATCGTGTGGTTGAGTGTGTCGGCGACATAGAGATTGCCGGCGGCATCCACCACGACACCCGACGGACCGTTGAAACTGGCGGTGGACCCGGGGCCATCCGTGCTGCCCGAGATCCCGGCCTGTCCCGCCACGGTCGTGACGTCCCCGGTGGGAGTGATTCTCCGGATTGTCTCGTTGTCGGTATCGGCGACGTAGACATTGCCCGCGCCATCGACCGCAAGGCCGGAAGGATGATTGAATCTGGCGGCGGAGCCGGAGCCGTTGGCACTACCGGGGGTTAAGGCCTGTCCCGCCAACGTGCTGACGACTCCGGCCAGAGTGACTTTCCTCACCGTATGGTTGGCGGTGTCGGCGACATAAATATTGCCGGTGCTGTCGACCGCGACGTCGGCCGGATCATGGAAGCGGACGGCGGAGCCGGCGCCGTCGGCGGTGCCGCTGGTTCCAGCCTGCCCGGCCAGCGTGCTGACGATCAGCGGAGTGCTCACGACGAGTGTCACCGGCGTGGTGGTGACACTACCGCTGGCATTGGTGATCACGCATTGGAACGAATCGCCGTTCATCGCCGCGGTGACCGAGTGCACCGTCAGCGTGGCGGTGCCGGTGCCGCTGTAGGCGGCGGTGTCGTTGAGATTCGTCCACGTGGTGCTGCCGCTCGCCTGACGCTGCCACTGATAGGTCGGTGCGGGACTTCCGGCCGCCGTCACGGAGAAGATGGCGTTCTGCCCCGCGGTGGTCGTTTGACCCGTGGGTTGCGCGGTGATCGACGGAGGGCTCGCGGCGGAGGGTAGCAGTGACAAGGTCGTCGCGGAGTAGGGCGCGCAGGAGACCGCAAAGGCCGAGCCGGCGTTGCTGAGGCTTGACGTGGCGATATCGGGCGAGCCGCTGCCCGTATGCGCGGCGTCGTCTTGCGGGATGCCGTAGGAATAGGTCGTCGCGGTCGCCTGCGGTGTGAAGCCGGTCAGGGCAATGCTCGCCGAGATCGCGCTCGTCCGGCTCTTGTTGATGACCAGCAAGCTCAGCGAGCCGTCGCCGCGCTTCGCGGCGAAAGCCGCGAGCAGCGTATTATTGCTGGTCGCGCGGACGATGGTGTCGCCGCCGCGTGCAAAGTGCGACAGCAGCTTCATCACGTAGTAAGTCGGGTAGGGGTCGTAGTAGGTGGAGGAGCCGAAGCTGGACGGAGTCGACAGCACGCCGTAGTCCCCATAGGCCCGCCAGCCATACAGCGTCGCGCTATTATTATTGGTGTTTTCCTGGCCGTTCCGCACGTCCCACCACACCAACGCGTTGAACTCGGTCTGCAGCAGATTGCCGACCGCGTCGGCCATGAACAGGCCATTGACGAGGCCCGTCGTCTGCTTGCCGGGATTGGCATAGACCGAATTGTTTTCGGTCACGACGAGTTCGACGTTTGCGCCGGCGGCGCCAAGGTAGTCGGTCAGTTGCTGGCGGAGGTCGGCGGCATCGTTCGTCCAGGTTCTGGCGGACTGGAGGAGCACCTCGTCGGATTCTGCGCCCGGCGCCTGCTCGTAGCGGTGGTAGATGAGAAAATCGGGCGTGACACCGAGCGATCGTAACGTCGCCAGCAGGACGGGTGTCCAGCCGTTGTGAACCCGACCATTGGAGAGGTTAGTCGCCGGGTGGCTCGTATTGTTGGCGTAGGAATCCTCGCCCGTGGTGACCACCACGCCGACCTTGATCGTCGGGTCGACCGCCTTCATGGCGGCGATGTAGTCCCTGGCCCGCGTCGCGTAGGTGTAGGGGTCGTGCGCGACCGCCTGGTTGTCGGTCTCCCAGGTGCCGTAGCATTCGTTGCCAATCTCCCAGTATTTGAAGCCGTAACCTTTGGTGACGTTGGAATACGTCACCCAGTCAGCCGCTTCCTGCGGTGTGCCCGTGCCGTAGTTGACGGTGATGAAGACCCGGGCGTTGAGGTTGGTCGCGACGTTGGCGAAGGCGTCGAAGCCGGTGGCCCAAGTCCAGGTGTTGGTGCCGGTGGTGTTTGTCCGCCAATGATACTCGTCGGAGAGGGAGCCCCCGGGGTAACGCAGAACGCGGGTGCCGGCGGCGGTGAGCAGCGCGATGGTTTGTGGCGTGTTGAACCCGGCGTCCCACATGGTGGCGTTTGCGCCGAAGACACGCTCGTCGACCGCGCGGATCGTTTGCGTGGCGTCGACGCTGAGGTTGGCGCTCTGCGCCCGGGCCGCCGCGGGGAAGGTGAGGCCAAGGAGCAGGAGCAGCCCGGATGGAATCGCGACGCGCGATGTCAAACGTGACGACAACATGGGGAACGATGATGGATGCTGAAGAATCGGCGGAGAAAGACGGTGATACGGCAGTGTGCGACGGGGAATGTATGGGCATCGTTGCCAGAGGCGAGGGCGAACCCAATTACGGCGGCAAAAACCGCATGAAATCTCCTGGCAGCAGCGCAATCGCTCCAATCAGGCGCAGTGTGCGTTGGCCCAGCATCAGAAAGTCCCCGCCATCATCCGGCGCGACGCCTCGAGCAAAACTCGCGGCTGCCTGCCGAGTGTCTGCGGATCGTGCTTCCCCTTCGGGCAGCGCCGCCGCTCCCGGTGGCCGCGGGTCAAACCGATGGCGTCGTCGCCAACACGGCCTGCAACGCGATCGCCGGCCTGGTGGCTTTGTGCCCCCGCCGTGAAGAATCGTGGCAGCCGCTCAGACGGTCGTCAGTTCCTTTTCCTTGGCGGCGAGGTGGGCGTCGACGTCCTTGATGAAGCGGTCGGTGATGACCTGGATCTCCTTCTCGATCCGCCGGGCGTCGTCCTCGGACAGCTGGCCCTCCTTCTGCTGTTTCTTGGTCGCCTCCATGACGGCGTGGCGGGCGTTGCGGAGGGACACGCGGCCCTCCTCGGCCAGCTTGTGGGCGATCTTGACGAACTCCTGCCGGCGCTCGCGGCTCAGCTCAGGCAGCGGCATCCGCACGACGCCCCCGTCGACGATCGGGTTGATGCCGAGGTTGGCCGTTTGCAGCGCCTTTTCGACGTTGCGGATGATGGACTTGTCCCAAGGCGTGATCTGGATGAGGCGCGGGTCGGGCGTGCTGATGGCGGCGCAGTCCCGCAGGCGCATGGTGGTGCCGTAGGCTTCCACCATGACGCCTTCCACCATTGCGGGTGAGGCCTTGCCGGTGTGGATGGTGCCGAACTCGTGGAGGGTGTGGTCGAGGGCCTTCTTCATCCGGCCCTGCATGTCGGTGAGAATCGGATGGGTCATGGGATGGGCGATTTTTGATTTTCGATTGGGGTTTGCCGCCCCGGCCAAGACTCAGGCCACGGGCCGGCGGCAGGTCAGCCTCGCACCAGCGTGCCGACCTTCTCGCCCAGCACCGCGCGTTTGATGATGTGCGGCTCGGCCAGGTTGAAAACGAGGATGGGCACGCTGTTGTCGAGGCAGAGGGAGAATGCCGTCGAGTCCATGACGGTGAGCCGCTGGCGCAGCGCGTCGATGAAGGTGATCTCGTCGTACTTCACCGCGTCGGCATGCTTCTTGGGATCCTTGTCGTAGATGCCGTCGACCTTTGTGGCTTTCATGATGATGTCGGCGTGCATCTCGCTGGCGCGCAGCGCCGCGGTGGTGTCGGTGGAGAAGTAGGGATTGCCGGTGCCGGCGACGAAGATGACCACGCGGCGCTTCTCCAGATGGCGGATGGCGCGGCGCAGGATGAACGGCTCGGCGATCTCGTTCATCGGGATGGCGCTCTGCACGCGCACGGTGACGCCCATCTTCTCGAGGCAGTCCATGAGCGCGAGGCCGTTGATGACCGTGGCCAGCATGCCCATGTAGTCGCCGGTGGTGCGGTCGACGCCGCGTTGCGCGCCGGGCAGGCCGCGGAAGAT
>JBGOXZ010000062.1:0-10375 GCA_041479395.1 Opitutaceae bacterium | reverse complement strand
GTCGAGCCAGGCGTTCATCCGCATCTGGAGCCGTTCCGCCTGCTCCGGTTCGAAGACGAGATTCTGGCTGAGGCTCGCGAACTCCCCGCCCAGGTCGGCCAGCTCCACGGACACCGACGTCAGCCGGTCGGCCAGCGCCTTGCTCGCGGGATCCAGCGCTTCGAGTTGGCGCGCCTCGCGCACGAGCTGCGCCACGCGGCCGTGCAGGCCGTCGTCGCCGCTGATACCGGCCGCCAGCGCCTGGGACAATTCGGTCAATTCCTGCACCTTGCTCAGACGATGAAAGTCCCGTTCGAGTGCCTCGATCGCCTCCGCGGTCAGTTCGAGCTGACTCATCTTGGCCAGCTGGTCCTCGAGAAACTGGATTTGGTCCGGCGCCATCCGGGTCTCCGTCGCGAGCTTCGCCCGTTCCGCCTGCAGGCCGCGCCACGCGCGGTATTTTTCCTGATAGGCGGCGAGCGCCGCGCCGGCCCGCGCGTAAAGATCGAGCAGTTCCAGCTGCGCCGCCTCCTTGAGCAGCCGCCGCGGCTCGTCCGGCCCGTGGAAATCGATCCACCGTTCGCCCAACGCCTGCAGCGCCGAAAGCGTGGCGAGGCCGCCGTTGACGGTGATTTTGGGCGCCTTGTCGCGCGGCAGGCTGCGCTTGAGGATGAGCAATCCGTCCTCGCATCGCGGCAGGTCAAGCGACGCCAGCAGCGCGTCGATCTTGCGCGGGTCCTCGAAGAACAGCGCCGTCTCGACCTCGCAGGCGGCCGCGCCCTGCCGGATCACGGTCTTCTCCGCCCGCGAGCCGGCCAGCAGGCTGAGCGCCCCGAGCAGGATGCTCTTGCCCGCACCGGTCTCGCCCGTCACCGCCGTGTAGCCCAGTTCGAAATCGAGGGCGATCTCTTCGAGCAGGGCGAGATTGCGGATCCGGAGCGACTGAAGCATGGGGGAGACGACACCACGTACCGAGTGAAACGACATCAGCCATGGAGACGAATTCAGGCGAATACAAGTGCGGCCGCGCTGACGCCTGCAGCGTCACCCTTGTCTGTGCCCCGCCCTCCGTCCTCTTTCCTCTGTTCTCTGTCTTCCGTTCTCTGTCCTCTATCTTCTGTTCTCTGTCTTCTGCTTGCCTCGGCGAAGCCCGCAGGGCGAAGACGGGCCCTCTGGATTTATCCTTGCCTCCGCTCGCCCGGATGGGGCATACAGGCCCACTTCGCTCCGGTCGGACTCTTAGCTCAGTTGGTTAGAGCGCTTCCTTGACATGGAAGAGGTCGCTGGTTCGAGTCCAGTAGAGTCCACCATCCTTCGCCCGTTGGGCTTCGGATGGCAGGCCAGCCGCCTGCGTTCGGGCCTGTCGGAACTACGGCGAGGTGCCGCGCCGGAGCCCAAACGAAGGCGGGGCACCCTCCAACCCTTGATCATGCGTGTTCCCCTGTATGCCGCGTTGACCCTTGGAGCCATCGTCTGCTCTCCTGTGTTCGTGTCCGGTCAGCCGACAACCCCGCAAACTGGTGATCCCGATCCGCTGGCGGAAAAGGTGCGGCAGGCCGCCCTGACCATGCAGCGCAAATCGTGGGAGCAGGGGGTCCTCGCCCAGGCATTTCTTGAGGAGGGCAATGACGAGCTGGTCGTGATGATGGCCCGCGCCAGCCTCATCTACCTGTCGAAGGACGGCGTGCCGGCCGCGCTGGACGGAGCCCCGGTGGACCCGCTTATGGGTGGCGAGGCATTGCGGCGCGCCGCGCATCTCACCGGCGATCCGGTTCTTCATCGAGCCGCAGACCGCGCGCTGGAGTATGCGCTCCGGGGCGCGCCCCGCGCCGCCGACGGCACGATCTATCACATGGGCGAAACCATCTGGTCGGATAGTTTTCACACCTCCCCGCCTTTCCTCGCCGGCGCCGGGTACTTCAGCGAGGCATTGAGCCAGATCGAAGGCCATCGACGGCGGCTCTGGAATCCCCGCAAGAAGCTTCTGGCACACATCTGGGACGAGAAAAAACAGGAGCTGAAGGAGCGCACCTGCTGGGGCGGAGGCAATGGCTGGGCGGCTGCCGCGTTGACGCGCGTCCTACGGACCTGGCCGGAGGATCGGCTGACCGCCAAGGCACGGCTGGCAGACTACCTCCGGGAGCTGCTCGACGGCTGTCTGGCCCACCAACGTGCCGACGGACTGTTTCACAACGTCGTCGACGACCCCGATTCCTTCATCGAAACCAACCTCGCGCAAATGCTCGCCTACTCGATCTACGAAAGCGTCCGCGGCGGCTGGCTGCCGGCCGACTACCTCCCGGCGGCCGACCGCATGCGCGCGGCGGCCCGCGCGAAGGTGGATCGCGATGGATTCGTTCAGGGAGTCGCCGGGGCACCGACCTTCGACCGCGCCGGCATCTCTCCTGAGGGGCAGGCGTTCTTCCTGATGATGGAGGCCGCCGCAAGAAAGCTGGCTCGAACAATCAAACCCCTGTAACAGGGGCGAAGAGGAAACATCCATGCGTAAACTGTCATTACTCTTCCCACTCATCGTGTTCGCCTGCGCGGCCGCCGCGCAGGATCTGCCACCAATCGTGCTGCTCAAGCCGCAGACGGATGGCGGCAAGCCGCTTTTGCAGGCGCTGCGCGAGCGCTCGTCACAACGTGAATTCGCGCCCGACCCGCTGCCACCGCAGGTATTGTCCAACCTGCTGTGGGCGGCCTGGGGCATCAGCCGCCCGGAGTCCGGCAAACGCACGGCACCCTCGGCCATGAACCGCCAGGAAACGGACGTGTACGTCGCCATGGCTGACGGACTCTACCGGTACGAGGCCAAAGGGCATCGCCTGTTGCCGGTGATCAAGGAGGATCTGCGCGCGTTGACCGGTGCACAGCCGTTTGTCGCGACAGTGCCGCTCAATCTGGTCTACGTCTCACACGTGAGCGGGGGATCCGCTGAAGACAGATCCATCTGGGGAGGGGCGCACGCCGGTTTCATCAGCGAGAATGTCTATCTCTTCTGCGCCTCCGAGGGACTGGCCACCGTCGTTCGTGGCATGGTCAATCGCGAAGTTTTGGCAAAAGCGATGAAACTTGGACCCGACGAGAAAATCATACTGGCCCAAAGCGTCGGATATCCGAAGAAGAAGTAGGCAATTTGTTGCTCCGCATTTGCGGTTGGTGGGCCCACCGGCGGTCCACCGGCGGATTCTTGGCATCCGCGATTTCAATTATGCCAAATTTTTAATGCAACCCTGGGAAGCCACTGGCGTCTATAGCGCCGTGAACATTCTGTCGACCAAATCGACCCGACGCTTCCCGGGTCAGCCTTCGGGGAGTCACCGGTTTCCAGCACGGCGCGACACCCTGGCTTCTTCACCGTTGGCGCCTGCCGCTATGACCGGCAGGCGGGTCGCATGCCGAGCCTGTGTCGTGTTGCTCGGCTGGGCGGCGCTGGGACTGGCCTGCGGAATCGTCATGGAGATGCTTTCATACCGCTGAGCCCGGCATTGGCTCCCTATCCGCCCGACACTGTCTTGCTGTCGCCGGTGTGGCTCGGCGGTCGTCCGGCGGAATCGGGCGGCCCACCTATTGGTCAGCCAGCTCGCGCCGGGCAATCTCGCAATCACGGGCAATCTGCGCGCGCAGTTCCTCCACGCCGCCGAATTTCTGCTCGGGCCGAAGAAACCTCAGCCACTCGACCGTCACGCGACTGCCCGTGGAGAACGGGCAGGGCCCGAGGACATGCACCTCGAGCAGCGGCCCGCCTGCCGGCGCGACGGTCGGCCGCAGGCCATAGTTCGCCACGCCGGGGAGGGCGGCGGCCGCCGGATCGCCGGAGATATGCACGGCATAGACGCCGTACCGCGGCTGCAGCTCCGGTTGCCACGGCACATTGAGCGTGGGGAAACCGAGCTTGCTGCCGAGGCGCAGACCGGGAATCACCGTGCCTTCGGCGAAATAGGAGTAGCCCAGGAGCATGTTGACCTCCTCCAGCTTGCCCGCCTCCAGGCAGTCGCGGATCCGCGTGCTGCTGATCGGCTCGCCGTTGCACTGAATCCGCGGGACGCTCACCATGGGCACCTGGTGCTTCGCCGCCTCGGCCAGCAGCAATTTGACATCACCTTTGCGGCCGGCGCCAAAGCGCCAGTTTTCCCCCACATAAACTCCCGCCAGTTGCGGCAGGTGCCGCTGCAGGTGGGGCAGGAACTCCGCCGCCGCAATCCGGGCGAACGCCAGCGTGAACGGCTGCTCGATGACGACATCCACGCCCAGCCGGAGCAGGACGCGGGCCTTCATCTGCGGATTCATGAGCATCCGCACGCGCCCCGCCGCCTTGAACACCACGCTCGGGTGCGGCCAGAACGTCAGCACGCCGGCCAGCCCGTCGCATCGGCGCGCCGAGTGAACGGCCGGTTCAATGACCGCCTGATGGCCGAGGTGCACGCCGTCGAACATGCCGATGGCGAGGTGCAACGGTCGCGGGGGCAGCTGCACGCCGTCAAGACCGGGAAAATGGGCGGGAAGATTCATTCAGATGTGGCCTCACGCAATGTCCGCCAAGGTCGCCAGGGCTTGGACGGGGTCGATTTCTCTGTGCGTCCATTGCGCGCGAGGCGTGTGGAAAAAAGGTCATGCTCTCTCCTTGGGTTGGTCTCGTCGTACCACGCCTTTTTGCGGCTCTTCCCATCACGTCGCGAAGCTCGGCACCACGGCGTACACGGGCAGCAGCCGTTTCTCGATCTCGGCTACCGGCAGCTGCTCCATTTCCCCGAGCGGCAGCGCGGCGTCGATCCGGAACTTGTCCGTGGCGGTGCGGCGCAAGGCGCACAGATGCGCCCCGCAGCCGAGCTTCTGGCCGAGGTCGTGCGCGAGCGTGCGCACATACGTGCCTTTGCTGCAGCGCAGGCGGAACCCGAGATGCGGCGGGGCGAAGCGGGTCAGCTCGTAGCTCGCCACGCGGATGAACCGCGGTTCGCGTTCCACCTCCTCGCCCTTGCGCGCCATCTTGTAGAGCGGCACGCCGCCCACCTTGATGGCTGAGAACATCGGCGGCGTCTGGTACTGGTCGCCGAGAAACGTCTGCAGGGTCGCGCGCACCTGCTCCTCGGTGAGCGGCGGGACCGGGCGTGTTTCCAGCACCTCGCCATCGGCATCCTGCGAATTGGTCACCTTGCCGAGTTCGATCGTGCCCTCGTATTCCTTGTCCAGATTCGTGAGGTACTGCGAGATGCGGGTGGCCTTCCCGACCAGGATGATGAGCAGGCCGGTCGCCATCGGGTCGAGGGTGCCGGCGTGGCCGATCCGCTTCATCGCGAGCTTGCGCCGCAGGCACGCCACGACGTCATGGGACGTGAAGCCGGCGGGTTTGTCCACGAGCAGCACGCCTTCGAGTTCCTTGGGTCTTCCGAGCATGGGAGAAGAATTCCTGCCTCGGGTTGGAACCATCACCCAAGAGCGCCGGGATGCAATGCCGTTTCTTCGGCCGTTGTCCCCCATTCCGGGTGGCAGCCGAGGGGCGGCATCGCCCCCCAGCCGCGACCAGCCGGCGCGCGGTCTGCCCGGATTTACGCAAGCTTGCGTTTGATTTCGCCGCTCCCGCCCGCGCCGCCCTCTCCGACCTCCTCAAGCCCCACAACGCCACCAAGACGACGGACGAGACGGCCGCCAACAAGATGCCCGAATACAAGGGCGTGAAACATGCCATCGGCGGCGGCGAGTTCGAAAACCGCCACGGCTTCTTCCGGGAATCCTCGTTGGGCGAGAAATTCCGCATGATGCTCGAGTCGGCGCTCTTCGCCACCAACCGGTTTGTCATCGTCGAACGCGAGAAGCTGGGTACGGTGATGCAGGAGCAGGATCTGCAGGCGAGCGGCCGGGCCGCTCAGGCCAGCAGCGTGGCCCAGACCGGCAAGCTGCGCAGCGCCCGCTATCTGGCCACGGGCACGATTGTCGAGGCCTCCTCCGACACCTCGGGCGACGCCGGCGGCCTGACCATCCGCGGCGTTCACATCGGCGGGTCGTCCTCCAAATCGCAGGTCGTGGTCATCATCAAGCTGATTGACACGACCTCCGGCCAGGTCGTGGCCAACGAGCGCATCCGCGGTGAGGCCGGGAAAAGCGGTGTCAAGCTCGGTTATGCCGGAGGCAACGTGGGGGGCCGCCTCAGCACCTTTGCCAAGACCCCCATCGGCGAGGCCGTGCAGGATTGCATCAATCAGGCGGTGAAATTCATCGCCGAGAAGATGGAGGGCACGCCCATTGCAGGCATCGTCGTCGCCATCTCCGGCGATCAAATCATCGTCCGCCTGGGGCAGAACTACGGCATCGCCGCCGGCCAGACGTGCGTGGTGCGCAAGCCGGGCGAGGTGCTGACCGATCCCGGGACCGGCGAAATCCTCGGCTCCAACGAGGGCGAGGTCGTCGGCACGATCCAGGTGACCAGCCCCCGGGACAAGATCTCCTACTGCAAGCTCGTTGACGGGACGATGCCCGAGCGTGGCAATGCCGTGGTGTTGAAGTAAGTTCCTCCGCGTCTAATTCCGCCAGGCTGTCCAACGTGCGACCGCGCCCGCGAGGGTGGCCGGGCCGCATCGCTCAAAAATCGGCCTGCCGCCATCCGCCGTCGCTCTCCACGAGCTATGCCGGGACACGGGCGACAGCCCTACGCCGGCATCCGTCGTCTAGGCCGGATCCATGCAGTTGAATCTGTAGGGCCGCGCCTTGGCGCGTGCCGTTCACTCGCAAGCACCGGCGCGGACCAAGGTCCGGCCCTACAACCGAACGGTGACGGACGTCGCGAGTGAGTCTGTCGTTCAATTGCATCGTTCCGGCTTAGTCCCGCGTGTCATGCTGAGCGCAGCGACCTGTCCTCCGAAGCCTTGGCGAAGGAGGAAGCATCCAGTGAGATATCGCCAGCCACGGTGGCGCGGTCCCACTGGATCCTTCACTTCGTTCAGGATGACAACCATGAGGGCATCAGGAGATTTCCCCGCGACCGGGCGCGGAAATCTGCTTCCGTTTGCGGCGGTGGGGGCTACCCTGCGCGATCGTGGCGAAGCCCAAGACCACCTTCGGCTGGCGGTTTCTGTTTCTCCTGCCGGTACCCGCGCTGTGGTGCGTGGCGAGCCATTTCGGCTGGCTGCAGCGGCTGGAGAACCGCACGATCGACTGGCGGTTCAAGTATCGTGGTGAGATCGCCGCGCCGGTCAAGGTGGTCTACGTGGATATCGACGGGCGCAGCATCGGCGATATCGGCAACTGGCCGTGGAACCGTCATTACTTCGCTCGCGTGGCCGAGGTGCTCGTGAATGTGGCGCACGTGCGGGCCGTGGGCATCGACGTGGTCTTCTCGCCCAACGGCGAGGCGGAATCCGCCGACCGCAAGAAGCTGGCCGCCGGCGACCTGGAGTTTGCGCGGTTTCTCTTCAAGGAGCCTCCCGTGGTGGTCGGAGCGTCCTACACGGCGCCGGAATTCTGGGCCGCCGAAAATCGGATCACCCATCGTGAGCTGCCCCTCGTGGCCAGCGATCCCCGCCGGATCTCCGAGATGGAACCCCCGGAAGTCACCCAGTTGGAGGTGCCGGGCCGGCCGCCCTGGTCGCCGCCCAACGTCGGGCTGATGGACACGCTTAACCGCGGCACGCGCACCGTGCCGGTCTGGACGCCGACGAACACGCGGGAGTACTATCATATGGCGCTCGAGCTCGCGCGGATCTACTGGGGCTTGCCGGCCGGCAGCATCAAACCCGCCGGTGACCACCTCGATTTCGTGCGGCCCGACGGCAGCGTACAGGCGCGCATGCCGCTGCGCGAACAGCAGCTAGTGGACCTCAACTGGTTCTCGCACTGGGAATCGCCGTACAACCTGCGGCAAAGCTTCTCCGTGGTGTACAGCTATGCGGAGATGCTGAACTCCGAGAAGCCGGAGGAGCGCAGGACGGCGCAGGGGTTTTTTGCGCAGGACGGGTTCAGGGACACGGTGGTGCTGATCGGTCCGACCGATCTCCTGTTGCAGGATCTCGCCCCGACGCCGTTGGATGATGACCCGGTGCCCCGGGTCGGCGTGCACGGCAATCTCGTCAAGACCATCGTTTCCGGACTTTATCTAAGGTTCCTGCCGGAATGGGCGGGCATCGCGATCACCCTGGCATTTACCCTGGCCATCGCCGGACTGGCGGTCTTCGGCGGGGCGAGGAGTGTGTTCGCAAAAATCCTGGCCGTGCTCACCGCCATGGTCTATGTGGCGATCGCCTTCCAGCTGTTTCGGGTGCTGCAGCTGGTACTGCCGGTCGCCGAGCCGCTTGGCGCCGCTTTCACCACCAGCTTTGCCGCGCTGATCTGGCAGGTCGTCAAGGAGGAGAAACAAAAGGGCCGCATCAAGGGCATGTTCGGGACCTACCTGTCGCCCGAACTCGTCCATCGGATGATTGAATCGGACGAGGACCCCAAGCTGGGTGGCCACGAGGAGGTCATCACGGCGTACTTCTCCGACATCCAGTCGTTCTCCACGTTCTCGGAAAAGATGACCCACGCGCGGCTGGTCGAGTTCATGAACGAGTATCTCACCGCCTGCACCGAAATCGTGCAGGAGGAGGGCGGCACGCTCGACAAATACATCGGCGACGCCGTTGTGGCGATGTTCGGCGCGCCCGTCGCGCTGCCCGACCATGCCTACCGCGCCTGCGTGGCCAGCCAGCGGGTGCAGTTGCGCATCGTGGAGCTTCGCGATAAGTGGCGGGGTGAGATCGGGCAGTGGCCCGAGGTGGTGCATCATCTGCGCACGCGGCTCGGTCTCAACACGGGCCCCGCGATCATTGGCAACATGGGCAGCCGCACCCGGTTCAACTACACGATGATGGGGGACAGCGTGAACCTCGCGTCCCGCATGGAGTCGGGCGGCAAGCTGCTGGGCGTCTACACCATGGTCACCGAGTCCACCAAGGCGGAGTGCGAGAAACACGGCGACGGCGACCGCTTCGTCTTCCGGCAGCTCGACCGGATCGTGGTCAAGGGGCGGACCCAGCCCGTGGCGGTTTACGAGATAGTCGGCTTCAAGGAACAAGTCAGCGCGCAGACGCTCGATTGCGTCGGCATCTACGCCCAAGGCATCGAACGCTACCTCGCACGGGATTGGGCAGAGGCCGTGGCGCGCTTCGAGCGGAGCGCCGCGTTGGAGCCGAACCAGCCGGGCCAATCGCCCGGCATCGTGAGCAATCCGTCCCTGGTCCTCCTCGCCCGCTGCCACCACCTGCGCGATCACCCGCCCGGCCCCGACTGGGACGGGGTCTATGTGATGAAGGAGAAGTGACGCGCCGCCGCGCGCTTACTTCAGGATCATTTCCTTCACCGTGCGGCCGCCCGGGATCATGGGCAGCACGTGCTCGGTGTAGGGCACGACGACGTCGAGCACGTACGGCCCGTCATGGTCGAGCATCTCCTGGATGGCAGCGCGCAGCTTGTTCTTCTTAATCACCCGGCGGCCCTTGACGCCGAAGCCCGCCGCGATCTGGACGAAGTCGGGATAAAGCGCGTCGGGATTGTCGGGACTGCCGATGTTGCTCTCGTCGCCGAGAATGGTGTTGCCGCGCACGGAGTCGTAGAAGCGGTCCTCCCATTGCACGACCATGCCGAGATGCTGGTTGTTCAGGATCATCGCCTTGGCGGCGATCTTCTCGATCTTCGCGGTGGCGAGCTCCTGCACGTTCATGAGGAAGGAGCCGTCGCCGTCGATGTCGATCACCTGCCGGTCCGGACAGGCGACCTTGGCGCCGATCGCGGCGGGATAGCCGAAGCCCATCGCGCCGAGCCCGAGCGAACTGATGAAGCGGCGCGGCTTGGCAAAATCGTAGTGCTGGGCGGCCCACATCTGGTGCTGGCCGACGCCGGTGGTGATGATGGCGTCGCCCTTGGTCAGCTCGAAGAGCATCCGCACCGCCTCCTGCGGCTGGATGTGCGGGCTGGCCTCGTAGCGGAAGGGATAGTCGCGCTTCCAGACGCCGATCTGTTCGTGCCAGGCCTTGGTGTCCGGGGCGGTGAACTTCTGCGCCGCCATCAGCTCGTTCAGGCGGCCGATCGCGTACTTGATGTCGGAGCAGACGGGGTGGTTGACCCGCTTGTTCTTGTTGTGCTCCGAGGCGTCGATGTCGATGTGGACGATCTTGGCGTGCGCGGCGAACTTGTGCACGTCGCCGGTGATGCGGTCATCGAAACGCGCGCCGAAGACCAGGAGCAGGTCGCTCTGGTCGACGGCCCAGTTGCCGTAGGCCGAGCCGTGCATGCCGAACCACTTCATCGACAGGCGGTGCGTCTCGGGGAATGCGCCCACGCCCATGAGCGTGGTGGCCACGTGAATGTTGGTGCGCTCGGCGAACGCGAGCAGTTCTTGGCTGGCGCCGGCCGAGATGATGCCGCC
>JBGOXZ010000061.1:0-10403 GCA_041479395.1 Opitutaceae bacterium | reverse complement strand
GCTGAATTCGGAATTCTGGCGGCCGTGACCTACGATCTTGTGGTTCTCGCCGCGGGCATGGGCAACCGCTTTGGCGGCTTGAAGCAGGTCGAGCCCGTCGGCCCCGGCGGCGAGCTCATCATCGAATACTCGGCCCATGACGCGCGCCGCGCCGGTTTCGACCGGGTGGTGTTCGTGATCCGCCGTGACATCGAGAGCGATTTTCGCGCGGCGGTCGGACGTCGACTGGAAGCGCGGATGGAGGTGGTTTACGTGTTTCAGGAACTGGACGACGTGCCGCCGCCGCACACTCCGCCGGAGGATCGAGCGAAACCGTGGGGCACCGGTCAGGCGGTGCTGGCGGCGGAGCCGGCGGTGCGCGGGCCCTTTGCGGTCATCAATGCCGACGATTTCTACGGCGCCTCGGCCTACCGGGTGCTGGCGGAACATTTCCGGACTGCCGGGGCGGTGGAGGCGGCGCCGGCCAAGCCGGTCTATGCACTCGTGGGCTACCCGCTGCGGCAGACCCTGTCGGAGCACGGCGCCGTCAACCGCGGCGTGTGCGTGACCGATGCCGCCGGCCGGCTGAGCGGCATCGACGAGGTGTTGAAGATCGAGCGCACCCCTGACGGCGGGGTGCGTCATCCGCTGGCGTGGGGAGGGTGGCGCCAGCTCAGCGGCGACGAAATCGTGTCGATGACCTTCTTTGGCTTCACGCCCGTTTTCTTTGGTCAGTTGCGCGGGCTCTTCACGGATTTTCTGGGGAGATACGGCCGGAGCGAGACGGCGGAGTTCTACCTGCCCGTGGCGGTGGGCGAACTCGTGCAGGCCGGCTACATCGAGGTGCGCCTGCTCAAGAGCGAAGATGCCTGGTTTGGCATGACCTACCGCGACGATGTGCCGGCGGCGCGCGCCGCCCTGCGGCGGTTGATCGACCTGGGCGCGTATCCGGAGCGGCTGTGAGCCGCGCCGCGGGCACCGCCGCCGCAGCTGGCCGGCGGATTTGGCCGCAAAAAAAAGCGGAGCCGGAAGCCGGCTCCGCTGGTAGAGCGAAATCGTGGCCGATCAGAGCTGGCCGCTCGTATCCATCTTGTCGTTGAAGTAAGCGTTGCGTCCCGCGTCGAGTTGGATCGAGCGGGTGTCATCGTGATAAACTGTCGGCGCGGTCGATTTTCCCTGAAGGAAGACCGACGTCAAAGGGTCGAACACGTTGTTGTGGGCGAGTGCCGTCTTGCCGTCGCCGCCCAGGATCGGCGCGGCGGTGTACTTCATGATCTTGCCGCCGTCCACGGTGACGGTGTACGCGCCATACATGCCGGCGATGTCGACCTTGGCATCCTTGATAGCCTCCATCGTGCCCCAAGGGGCGAACGCTGCGCGGGCCAGCTTTTCCGCCGCCGCGCGGTGGGCCTGGTCGGGCGCGTCGATATAGATGCGGATCCACTCGCCCGGCTTGCCGGCATAGGCGATGCTTACGCCGGAGAGGTCTGCGCCGGCAAAGTTGCCGGCCGTGAGCTTGAACGCGCCGACGCCGACGCAGCTCGAGGGCACTTCGCCGGTCAGTTCACATTTGCAGGGTACGGAACAGGCGCAAGTTTCGGTGTAAACACCGGCGACCTTGTACGGCACTTTGTCGGCCGCGCGGGCGGCCAGCGCCAGGGACAGTAACAGGACAAACGAGATGACGTGCTTCATTTTTGATGCTTACTTTTGTTTTGGATGTGATTGAGGCGTGCTTCCGGGAAGCGCCGGACGGCTCTTGGGGATGGGGTAGAAACGTCAGATTGCGCCAAGATCTGGCGGCAATCATTTGCGATAACCGGAAGGGTGACCTTGTTGATTAAGGTATCCACAGAATGCATCTTCCGCCGGAAATCAAAATTCCCGGGAACTATTAGCAATGCTTAGCGTCGGCCGGGGGCACGGATCGCGCGCGCTTGGCAGGCCGGCGAAGCTGCGGCTAGGCCGGTTTCAAGCCGCGAAACGCTTTGTCGGCCACGCGATCGAGCACCACGCAGCCCAGGTAGCCGCTGAAGGCAGCGAGCACGAACGCGCCGAAGGGCGTGCCGAGGATGCCGGCACTGACGTCGACCGTCACAAGTCCGGCCCAAGTGGCGCCGACGAAGAGCACGCCGACCAGCATCCCTTCGACAAGGCGGCGGGCGAGCAGGGCCGATTTCCTTCCCTTGTTGCGCAGATACCGCGCAGCACCACCCAGCCCGCCGCCAATGATCGAAGCCAGCGCGGCCGCGACCGGCAGCACGACGCGGACCGGGAGGGTGGACTTCAGGTTGCCCACCTCCGCCCGGATCTCGTCGGTCCCGTGGCCGAGCGAACGGAGTTCGGCGGTGGCAGTGGATTGGCCGGCGGCGAGAGTCACGCTGGCCGGGAGCCGAAGGCGCCGGCTCGAGAGATGGATCGTGAGTGCTTCCGCGGTCGGGAGTGGCTGACCATCGCGGGCCAGCAGCGTCACGGTAAGCGTCGCCGTCCCCAGGCCAAACGCGTCGATCTGCCCCGACGGCAGGGAGATGTCCAGGCTGCCGGGCTCGCGGTGAATCGCGGCGCTGGCCTTGAGTTCATCCACCGGGCTGGCCCGGGCCGTGAACAAGGTCTCGCCATCCACCTGGTTGGTGGAGAGGACGACCCGCTGGTAACCGGAGGTGCCGCTGCGGTGAATAATCACGGTGTCGGCCTTGATCCGGGCGTTGGAACCCTCGGCGAAGAGCGCCACCGTTTTGGGTAACGCCAGTTGTTGTTCGTGGCCGTCCTTGAAATCGTAGCCCACGATCAACTCGGTCGCGTAGGCCCGGATCTGGTCATTCCAGACCATGGGTACGCTCATCGGGCGCAGGAAAAGGCCTCCGTCGTTGAGGGGATTGCCGTTCTTGTCAAAGGTCAGATACCGCGCGGGAAATTCCAGCTTCGACATGGTCACCGCCTGCCTTCCGCCCCCGGAGGGCACGAGCACGTAGGGCTTGCCGGGGGCAACGTCTGCCTCGAGGGCGTCATTGCTCCCGGTCGTGATTGCGACCGGCTTGCCGGCTTCATCGAGCAGCTTGTACTTGGCCGACGCAGCCGATTTAGGCACGGACGGGAGTCGCGCACGCCGAATGGGTGCGGTTTCAGTTTTGGCGGCAGTGGCTGGTGTCGTCTCCGGTTGTTTGGCGTTGGCGATCGCGGCATCGGTCGCAGCGCGGTTGATGGGAGTGACCATCTGGCTGGCGAGGTTGGTTGCCTTGTTCTGCGCGATGGCCGAGGCGGAAGCCAGCAGCCAGGCGGTGATGAGGACGCGGGTTCTCATGAAAGGGGGTAGGCGCGCAAGAAATGGCTGGAGCAAGCCGTCCCAAGGGTTGGGCCGGAAGTTGTGGCTCTCCTTGACCTAATGTAGTTCAAGGCAAGCGGCACGCAACCGGACGCGTCATTTGGCGCGGAGGATGATCCCGTCGCGAACTCAGCCACGGTCGCGAGGACGCGCGCCGGGCGGCGGCTCACGAACTCAGACGGCGTCGACGAAAATCAGCACGCCCGTCGCGTTGTCGTGCCCGCCCCGGAGGCTGGCGAGGTCGATGATCTCCTTGAGGCCGGCCATCGGTTCTTCCGCCACGGCCAGCAACTGCGCCATCTCGTGCTCGCCCATGCAGCGCGTGATCCCGTCGCTGCAGAGCAGGAGCCGGTCGCCGTCCTTCACCGGCCGCATCAGCAGGTCGGCTTCCGGCGCGTTGGGTTGGCCGATGCAGCGAGTCAGGGCATTCCGGGTGCGGGGGTTCAGGAAGATGACGGCGCCGTGGCCGTGCCGCGCCTTCATTTCGTTCTCCACCGTATGGTCGTGGGTGATTTTTTCGAGCGCGCCGTCGCGCCAGAGGTGACAGCACGAGTCACCCACGTGCGCCAGCTGCAGGCGCCGGTCGTACAGCCGCACCGCGGTGAACGTGGTGCCGATGCCGAACGTGGCGTCGATGGTCAGGCCGACGCCGGCCACGTGCTGGTTGATCGCCGTGACGAGCGCCTGAAAATCCCAGGCATCGTCGGCCGGCAGCGTGCGCGCGAGAGCCGAGAGCTGCGCAATGGTTTCCTCGGCCGCCTGCGCGCCGCCGGCCAGTCCGCCGATGCCGTCCGCGATGGCGTAGAGTCGCAGTTCGTCGTCGCAAAGAAAGCGGTCCTCGTTTTCGTCGCGAACCTTGCCGATGTCAGTCAGGGCGGCGGTGCGGATGCGCATGGATGAAGCGGACAAGTTAGCGGCGGCCGGTTCAAACGAAAGGCTTAAATCGCTCGGCGCGGTTTTCGCGGGTGATCCGCTGGAAGTCGCGCTTGGGCAGGCATTCGAGGAAGAGGCGGCCGTAGGTCTTGGCCAGAACGCGCGAGTCGAGGATGGTCACCAGGCCGCGGTCGGTCTGCGTCCGGATGAGGCGGCCGATGCCCTGGCGGAACTTCACAAGCGCCTCGGGCAGAGTGAGCTCGCTGAAGGGATTGCCCCCGCGCTCGCGGATCCATTCGGCCCGGGCTTCCGCGATCGGGTGCGTGGGCACTTCGAACGGCAGCCGCGTGATGACGACCTGCGAAAGCGCCTCGCCCGGGACGTCGACGCCCGACCAGAAGCTGTCGGTGCCGAACAGGATGGCGTTGCCCGCCGCGCGCATGCGGCGGGCGAGTTCCGTGCGCGAGGCGTCGACCCCCTGCAGGTAAAACGGGCGGCGGTGCCGCGCGTAGGCGGTCTCCAGCACGTCGGCGCACTGGCGCATGTCATGGTGGCTGGTGAAGAGCACGAGCGAGCCGCCCTTGACCCGCAGCGTGCAGAATTCGAGGTAGTCGATCAGCACGTCGATGGCGAGGCGCGCGTCGGCCGGCGAGGGCAGCGGCATGTCGGCCGCCACGTAGACGCGCAGGTGGCGCTCGTAGTCAAAGGGCGAGGCGACCATCACGGCGCGCGCGTCCTCGGCGCCGACGCGTTGCTGGAACGGCTCGAGCTGACCGCCCATTGCCAGGGTGGCGCTGGTGAAGATGACCGAGGTTCTCCGCCGCAGGAGATGTTCGCGGAGGTAGGGGGCGACGTCGATGGGCGCGGTGCGCAGCGTGACGATCTGGCCTTTGCGGCCGGAGCGTTCGACCCAGTGCACATGGTCCTCAGCGCTCAGGCCGAGAAACTGCCGGAGGCCCGTGCGATAGGTGGTCAGCCGGCCGCGCTGCTCAAGGAGTTCGTCGCGGTCGCGGCCCTCGTCCAGGCGGTCGGCGACCGCGCCGACGGCCTTGATGAGCGCGAGCAGCGGGGCGTCGAGCCACGGTTCGGCAAAGCCCTCCTCGCGGACGCGGACGATCGGCTGTTTGGCGAGCAGGTTGTCGCGGAGGAATCCGAAAAACTGCTCCGCCGCCTCCAGCGCATCCTCGACGAGTTGCTTCTCGCGCGCGCCGCCGAACCGGTGGAGCAGGCCGCGCTTCTTCGCCGGATTCCATAGGTATTTCAGCAGGCGGTCGGTGCCGTAACTGCCCAGCCGCAACCCGAAATGCTCGGTGGCGACCTCGGGCACGGTCTGCGCCTCGTCGAGCACGACAAAATCGTCGGGAAACAGCACGCCGCGCCCGCCGCCCTTTTCGGCGGTGCCTCCGGCGATGATGTGGGTGAAGAGCAGGCTGTGGTTGACGATGATGAGCTGCGCATGCCGCAGCCGGGCGCGCGCCTTCTGGTAGAAGCAGGGACCGCCGCCGCAATGTTGGTGGCTGCAGGTGGAGGAATCGGCGTTGACGGCCTCCCAGACCTCGGGCGACGGCGCCGGCTGAAGTTCGTGGCGCAGGCCGTCGCGCGTCTCCTGCGCCCAGGCGGCGATGCGCTGCAGTTCCTCCTGCTCGGCGGTGGGAAAGAGCTCGTGGCGGCTCTGCAGGGCGTGCGCCAGGCGCGTGGTGCAGAGATAGTTGGCTTTGCCGACGAGCACGGCCGACTTGAACTTCGCGTAGGGGTGGAGTTCCCCGACTGATTCGAACAGGCGCCGGCAGAGCGGGAGGTCCTTCGTCTCGATCTGTTCCTGCAGGGAGATGGTGTGCGTCGAGACGATCAGCTGGCGCGACTGATCCGTGGCGTGGATGATGCCGGGCACGAGATAGGCGAGACTCTTGCCCACGCCGGTGCCGGCTTCGAACAGCAGCACTTCGTCGTCGCCCATGGCGGCGGCCACCGCCTGCGCCATCTGCTCCTGCTGCGGCCGGTGCTCGAGGCCCATCCCCTTCTGCAGCCAGCCATGCTCCGCGAATGCTTTTGCCGCCAGCGCGAGGGCGCGGCCGCCGCCGGCCGGGTCGGGGCCGACGGTGGGGGGGACGGAGCCGGGGTCTTCGCGGAGGCCGATCATGGAATGAGATTGAGACTGACCAGCAAGGGATTTCCGCCGCCGCAGTGCAATTGGATTTGCGCTTTGGAAGCGGGGTCAAAATGTTGACGGCGCCATGAGCGAGCGCGTCACTCCCCCGGCGTGGATTGAGGACCTGGTGAAATTCCTGCACGCGCAGCCCGGCGTGCGGGCCGTGCGGGTGGACCCGGCGGGCCGCAAGCTTGCCGTGGCGACGATCGGCGACATCGATGTCGGCGGGATCGAGGCGCAGGTCATGGAGACGATCGCGGCGGTCGAAGCGCGGTTCGGCGCTGGTGGCACGGACGCAGCGGCCATGCCGCTGGGCTTTGTGTTGCGGCGGGTGGGCGAGGCGACGGAAGTCGCCAAGGAAACCTGCGCCACGGCGCCGGCCTTCTGGCATTGGCGCGAATTCGCCTGGCCCGAGGTCGAGCCGGTTGAGGCGCCGCCCCTGCCGGAGTGGAAACCGCTCGCCGCGCTGGCGGCCACCTGCGGAGGGTTGGGCATCGCCGCGTTCCTTGGCGGCCATTTCTACTGGGGCGAAGAGGCGGGGCTCACGCGCGCCCTGTATCTCGTGGCGATCGTCGCCGGCGGGTGGGACGCCGCGCAGAACACCTGGAAGAACGTCCGCGCATTCAAGCTCGACATCCATTTTCTCATGCTGGCGGTGGCGGCGGGCGCGATGGCCATCGGCGCGTGGGGCGAGGCCACGCTGCTGCTCTTTTTATTCTCGGCTTCCGGCGCGATGGAGGAGTTCGCGCTCGACCGCACGCACCGCGAAGTGAGCGCGCTGCTCAAAGCCTCGCCCAAGCAGGCGACCCTCGTGCGACCCGACGGCAGCCACCACTTGGTGCCCATCGAGGAGGTCGGCCTGGGCGACCGGGTGCTCGTCAAGCCCGGCGAGCTGTTCCCCGCGGATGGCGACGTGGCCAAGGGCAAGACCGCCAGCGACGAGTCGACGCTCACCGGCGAGGCGCAACCGGTCGAGAAAGGCCCGGGCGAGCCGGTGTTCAGCGGCACGCTCAATCTGTGGGGCGCGGTGGAGGTCGTGGTCCGGCGCCGGCCGGCCGAGAGCACGCTGCAAAAAATCATCCGGCTCATCCAGACCGCGCAGAAGCTCAAAGCGCCGAGTGAGCGGCTCACGGACAAATTCGGCGCGCAATACACGTTTCTCGTGCTGGGCGTGACCGCGGGGATGTTCTTTGTCTGGTGGCTGGGCTTGCGCCTGCCGCCGTTCGAGAACACGGCGGAGCACACCTCGGCCTTCTACCGCGCCATGACGCTGCTCGTCGTGGCCAGCCCGTGCGCGCTGGTCCTTTCCATTCCGTCAGCAATCCTCGCCGCCATCGCCTGGGGCGCACGCAACGGCATCCTGTTTCGCGGCGGCGCGGCCATCGAAAAACTGGCCGAGGTCGACCTCGTGGCGCTCGACAAGACCGGCACGCTGACCACCGGCGAGCTGTCGGTCGTCGGCTGCGAGAGTTTTCCGCCGGGCCGCGAGCAGGACGTGATCGAGCTGGCCTATGCGCTCGAGGTGAATTCGCAGCATCCCATCGCCCGCGCCATCACGCACTATGGCAAAAAGCACGGCGTGCGTGAACTGCCGGTCGATGAGTTCGAGTCGCTCACCGGCCAGGGGCTGCGCGGGCGGCACGAGGGGGCGTCGGTGCTGCTCGGGCGGCGCGAGCTGCTCGAGGAGGGGCCGCTGGCCGGGTGGGCCAGGCAGCTGCCGCCTGCCGCCGCCGAGCTGACCGAGGTGTGGGTGCTGGCCAAAGGGCTCATCGGCCGGGTGCTGCTGCGCGACGAGATCCGCACGCAGTCGCGGGAAGTGCTGGCGCGGCTGCACGCCGCCGGCATCCGGACCGTCATGCTCACCGGCGACCGCAGCCACGCCGCCGAGGCGGTGGCGCGCGAGATCGGGCTCGACGAGGTGAAGGCGGGGCTCACGCCCGAGGCCAAGGTCGCCGCCATCCAGGCGTTCCGCGAACAGGGCTACAAGGTGGCCATGGTCGGCGACGGCGTGAACGACGCGCCGAGTCTCGCCGCGGCCCACGTGTCGGTCGCGATGGGCGCGCGCGGCAGCGACGCCGCGCTCGAACAGAGCGAGGTCATCCTGATGAACGACCGCATCGACAATTTTCTCTCGGCCCAGCGGCTCAGCCGCCGCGCGCGGAGGATCATCCGGCAAAACCTCGCGGTTTCGCTCGGTGTGGTGGTGGTGATGGTGCTGGCGGCGGGGCTCGGCGTCGTGCCGCTCACCGTCGGCGTCTTCGCCCACGAAGGCAGCACGGTGGCGGTGTGTATGAACAGCCTGCGGCTGCTGCTCGGGCGGAACCGGTAGGTCCGCTTATCCTTAAGCCGCCGCCCAACTCGGACCGTGTCGAACCGGCGCGTGAAGGATAACGCCCCCCACCATTATTCCGCGATCCACACGTGATCGCCGGTGCGCACCTCCTCGAACAACTCCACGACGTCGAGGTTGCGCATCAGGATGCAGCCGGCGCTCTGCGGCGTGCCGAGGCGGTCCTCGTGGTTGGTGCCGTGGATGTAAATGTAGCGGTCGTGCGAATCGACCTCGCCACCGAGGTTCACGCCAGGCTCGAGGCCGCGCAGCCACAAGACCCGGGTGGTGATGAGGTTTTCGCGATTCTCCTCTTCGCTCAGTTCGCTGAAGTGCCGGCCGGTCGGAACGCGGGCCCGGAAGACCATGCCGGGAGGCTGGCCATGACCGATTTTCTCGGCGATGGCATGCAGCCCAAGTGGCGTGCCCAGAGAGCCTTTCGCATTGGCCGCGGGCCGGAGTGAGGTCGAGATGACAAAGGCCCGGGCCAGCTCGCCACCGCGGTAAAATTGCATAGTCTGGGTGGTGAGGCGGACCGCGAGCAGCTGGTTTGCAGGCTTGATTCCCAGCGCCGCGCACTTTTCCATGACTTGTTTGACTGGAGGATTCACCGTGAACACCAACCAATATCGAGTCGCCATCGTCGGCGCCACTGGCGCAGTCGGTCAAGAGCTGTTTCGACTGCTGCTGGAACGCAACTTTCCCATGGCTGAACTGAGGCTGTTCGCCTCGGCGCGGTCGGCGGGCAGGGTCATCGAGCGCGGCGGCAGGAAATACACGGTGCAGGAGGCCGGGCCGGAGATCTTCGACGATCTTGACGTGGCGTTTTTCAGCGCGGGCGGGCCGGTGACGCGCGCGCTGGCGCCCGCCGCCGTGAAGGCCGGCTGCCTCGTGCTCGACAAGAGCTCGGCGTTCCGCATGGACCCCGCCGTGCCGCTCGTCATCCCCGAAATCAACCCGCACGCGATTCGCCGCCATCAAGGCATCATTGCGAGTCCCAACTGCTCGACGACGGTGACGCTCATGGGCCTGTATCCGCTGCACCGCGCCTTCGGCCTCAAGCGCTACTTCGCCGCCACCTACCAGTCGGTGTCGGGCACGGGCGCCGCGGCGGTGCGCGAACTCGACGCGCAGACGCGGGCCTGGGCGAAGGGCGAGCCGCTGCCGCGCCAGGTTTATCCGCACCAGATTGCGTTCAACGTCATCCCGCAGATCGACACGTTCGGCGCCAACGGTTACACCGGCGAGGAGAACAAGATGGCAGCCGAGAGCCGGAAGATTCTCGAAATGCCCGCGCTCCCCGTTTCGACCACCTGCGTGCGCGTGCCCGTGGTGCGCGCCCATTCGGTGGCGGTCAACGCCGAGTTCGAGCGGCCCGTCGACCTCGCCGTCGCGCGGGCGGCGATCGCGGCATTTCCGGGCGTCGAACTCCTCGACGAGCCCGCGCAGAGCCGCTACCCGACGCCGCTGGCCTACAGCGAGCAGGTGAAGTGCGGCGTGGGCCGCCTGCGCCTCGACACCGCCCTCGACAACGGCCTCGCGTTCTGGGTGAGCGGCGACAACCTCTGGAAGGGCGCCGCGCTCAACTCCATCCAGATCGCCGAGCTGATGCATCGCGAGGGTTTGCTCAAACCCAAGGCCGCGCTGGCCGGGAGGTAGCCGATTGCCGAAGGGGCTCCATGCCCCCTGAGGTGGAGGATAATCGCGGCGTAAAACCGCTCCTGCAACGTAGAGGACGCCCCGCCTCCAAT
>JBGOXZ010000060.1:0-10900 GCA_041479395.1 Opitutaceae bacterium | reverse complement strand
TTCACCGAATGGTCAGGTGTTTGTATGGGGCATCATGGTTCTACTGCATGAGTCCGGCTGCTAAGGCGTGTCTTCAAGCCGTGTTTGTTATTCTGACCGAAGTGAAGTACCGAGGCCGCAGGCCGACAGCCAGCCAGCCAGCTAGACCTTGCCGAAGCCCGCGGCGGGAGCTCTCTGGATCCTTCGCTGCGCTCAGGATGACATACAGCAAGGACGATCGTCTGAAAACACACCCGAATCGTTGACATATCCTCCGGGGCGTTGGCGCCTACGCCTTGGCAAGGAGGTTCTGCGAGAGCCTCGCGGCAGGCCGGCGCTCAGGTCATCAACTGGATCACGCGCACCACCGGCAGGAAGAGGGCGATCACAATCGTCCCGACTACGAGGGCCATGACGACGATCATCAGCGGCTCGATCAGGCTCGTCAGACTGGCGACAGTGGTGTCCACCTCCTCATCGTACATATCGGCGACGCGCGCCAGCATGGCGGGCAGCGTGCCGGTCTCCTCGCCGACCTCGACCATGCCCGTCACCATGGGTGGAAACACGCCGGTCGCCGCCAGCGGTCGCGCGACGCCCTCGCCTTCCCGCACGCGGCGGTGCACGGTGCTGATGGCTCCGGCCACCACGCGGTTGCCGCAGGTGTCGCGCGTCAACTGCAGCGCCGCAAGGATGGGCACGCCGCTCGTCAGCATCGTGCCGAGCGTCCGGCTAAAGCGCGCGATGGCCGCCTTCAGGATCAGGACACCAAATCCGGGAAGCCGGAGCAGCAGCCGGTCGCAGCCGCGGGCGCCAGCCTCGGTGCGTCGCAGCCAACGGGCTCCCACGACGAGCGCCGCCAGCGTGACCAGCGCGGCAAGCCAGTGTTCCTGCAACTGGCGGCTCGCGCCCAGCACTCCCTGGGTCAGCCCCGGCAGCGGCGCGCCCTTGAGCACGCCGGTGAAGATCTTCTCGAATCTCGGCACCACGAACACCATCAGCCCCGCCACGATCGAGACCGCCACCGCCATGATGATGATGGGATAGGTCATCGCCGCCTTCACGCGCGCCCTGATGCGGCCGGTTTTCTCCAGATGGCGGGCGAGCCGCTCCAGCACGACGTCCGGCCTGCCGCCGGTCTCCCCGGCCTTGACCATGCCGACGTAGAGGTGATCGAAGACCTTCGGGTGCCGCATCAACCCGCCGGAAAGCGTGCCACCGGAACGGATCGCGTCCGCCAGGCTGACGATGACCGCCTGCCAGCCCAGATTGCGCTCCTGCCGCGCCAGTAACTCGAGGCCGCGCACCAAGGGCATGCCCGCGCTGACAAGAGCCGACAGCTGTCGAGTGAAGATCGTCAGCTCCTTTGCGCCGGCCTTCCGGCGGAATCGCTGCAAGCGCCCGCCGAACGGGATGCGGACGGACCCCGCCGGCGTATTTCCAGGCTCTGCGCCGGCCGCTGCGTCGGCGGGTCGAAGCTCCGTCGGGAACAGGCCGCGCGCTTTCAGATCGGCGACGGCGGCCTCCGCATCGGTCCGGTCCAGTTCTCCCGTACACTCCCGGGCGGTGGCAACGTCAATGGCGGCATAGGTGTAGCGTGGCATGGGAAGGGATTTGGGGTTGGGCGTCCGGGCTTTCAGTTCGAAGTCTGTCCTCTGTTCTCTGTCCTCTGCCATCACGTGCAGCGGGCCAGCTCCTCCAACGTCGTATGGCCCTCGAAGACGGCGCGCAGCCCGGCGGCGCGCAGGGTCTGCATGCCGTGCTCGACCGCCGTGCGCTTGAGGACCAGAGCGGGGGCTTGCTGCATGACGAGTTCCCGGAGTGGTTCATTCATTCGCAGCCATTCAAAGACGCCCGTGCGGCCCTTGTAGCCGCTTTGCCGGCAGGCGGCGCAACCGCGACCGCGGGAAAAACTCCGCCCGTTCGCCGGCGCCGGATCGAGGTCGAATCGCGCGAGCAACCCCGCGGGTGGCTCGGCGGTCTCGCGGCAAGCCGGACAGATCCGCCGCACCAGACGCTGGGCCAGCACCGCCTCCAGTGTCGCGCAAAGCAGAAAGGGCTCGACGCCCATGTCGATCAGCCGGGTAATCGCGCCCGCCGCGTCGTTGGTGTGCAGGGTGCTCAGCACGAGGTGGCCCGTGAGCGCCGCCTGGATCGCGATCTGGGCCGTCTCCAGATCGCGAATCTCTCCGACCATGAGCACGTCGGGATCCTGCCGCAAAAACGACCGCAGAGCGGTGGCAAAAGTGAGGCCGATGGCCGGGTTCACCGGCAGCTGCATGACCCCTTCGATCTCGTACTCCACCGGATCCTCGGCGGTCAGGATCTTCAGCTCCGGGTGGTTGATGAGTCGCAGGCAGCCATAGAGCGTGGTCGTCTTCCCGGAACCGGTCGGGCCCGTGACGAGGAGGATGCCGTTCGGCCGGCGGATGATCTCCTGCAGGCCGGCCGCAACTTCAGCGGAAATTCCCAACTCGGTCAACTGCAGCGGCGCCGACGACTGATCCAGCACGCGCAGCACCACGCTCTCGCCGGACTGCGTGGGAAGCGTCGAAATGCGCAGGTCCACGGACCGGCCATCCACAGCAAACCGGATGCGTCCATCCTGCGGCACGCGCCGTTCGGCAATGTTGAGGCCGGCCAGCACCTTCAGGCGCGAAATGACCGGCAGCGCGAGGCGCGCGGGCGGGGGCGCCACATCGCGGAGCGTGCCGTCGATGCGGCAGCGCACCTTGAATGCTTCCTCGAATGGCTCGAAATGGATGTCGCTCGCGTGCTCGCGGATGGCCTGGCTCAGCACCAGGTTGACGAAGCGCACCACCGACGCCCGCCCGGCCATCCGCGCGAGATCGGCCTCCGTGAGCGCGCCGTCCCCCTCCCCCGCGGCCAGCGCCGCACCGGCAGCCATCGCCTGCGCCGGGTCGCCTGTGGCCGGCTCGGCATAGTATCGCCGGAGCAAGTCAACGACTCGCGCGGGATCCGCCACCACGAGCCGAACGTCCCGGCCCAAGGCGAAGGTCAGTTCACCGGCCATCCCGCTGTCGAAGGGATCCGCCGCCATGAGAGCGATCGACCGGGCATCCGCGTCCAGCGGCACCACCGCATATCGCCGGGCCAGGTCGCCGGGCACCAGCGCGATGGTCTTCTCGGAGATGGCCGGCGGCGGATCCGCGGACCAACCCAACCCGAGGTATTCCGCCACGCCGCGCAGCAGCTCGCGCCGGCCCACGAATCCCCGGTCGACGACCGCCCCCGCCAGCGGCTGGCCGGTGATGCGGCATTCTTCGCTCAGCGCCGCGAGTGTCTCTGGAGGTAGAAGGCCCGCGTCGCGCAAAAGCACGGCGATGGCCGGATCGTGGCCCTCGAACATAGGGGATGTGACTGTGAAAATCGCGGGCGCGCTCCGGACAACGCGGGATGGGCGCGCAGCGGTGGCGCGCTAGAGCTGGCGCAGCTTGTGGCCCATCTGGAGGAGCTTCTCCCGCACCACCACGGGATCCTGGGCCTTGTCCAAGGCCTCGTCCGGGGTGATGATCTCGCGGTTCACGAGACTCATCAGGTGGGTGTCCAGTGTGATCATGCCGAGCGCGGCGCCGGTCTGGATGTCGGAATTGATGCGGAAGGTCTTGTTCTCGCGGATCAGCGACGCGATCGAGGTCGTGTTGATCATGATCTCGAAGCTGGCGATGCGGCCGCCGCCGTTCTTCTTGCACAGCACCTGGGAGATGACCGCCTGAATGGAGCTGGAGAGCTGCGTGCGGATCATGTCCTTCATGTTCGACGGGAAGGCATCGACAATCCGGTCGATGGTTTTGGCGGCGCCATTGGTGTGGAGCGTGGCGAAGACGAGGTGGCCCGTCTCGGCGGCGCTGATCGCCGCCTCGATGGTCTCGAGGTCGCGCATTTCACCGACCAGGATGATGTCCGGATCCATGCGCAGCGCGCGGCGGATGGCCTCGGAGAAATTGGGCACATCGACGCCGATCTCGCGCTGCGTGACCATGCAGCGCTTGTGCTCGTGGTAGTACTCGATGGGATCCTCGATCGTGATGATGTGGCCTTCGCGGTTCTCGTTGATGTAGTTGATCATCGAGGCCAGCGTGGTGCTTTTGCCCGAACCGGTCGGACCCGTGACAATGATCAGCCCGCGCGGGCGGTAGAGCAGCTCCTTGACCTTGTCGGGCAGGCCGATTTCCCGCAGGCCGAACATCTTGTTGGGAATCTGCCGCAGCACCAGGCCGAAGTTGCCCTTGGCCTTGTGCACGCTCACGCGGAAGCGCGCCTTGTCGAGGTAGGTAAAGCCGAAGTCCGTGCCGCCGTTGAGTTTCACGTTCTGCACGTGCGTATCCGGCGTGATGGCGAGCATGAGCTTCTCCGTATCCTCCGGCGCGAGGTTCGGGCCGTCCACCGGCGTCATCGAGCCGCTGAGGCGCAAAGTGGGAGGCTGGCCGACTTGGAGATGGAGGTCGGAAGCACTCTGCTCGACCACGATCTCCAGCAGGTCGTTCATTTCGTAGCTCATGATGTTCCTCCTTGTAAGGCGGATCTAACGCGTGGTTTCGAACGTAGCGAGGTTTCTTGTGACGTCATTCCAAAAAACGCCGTGGCCGCGGTTTCACATTCAGTTCGCATCAGCGACGGTCGCGGCCATCACCTCCTCGACCGTGGTCAGCCCCTCCCGGGCCTTCCGCATGCCATCCTCGCGCAGCGTGCCCATGCCCAGCTCGCGGGCGTGCCCGCGCAGCCGGGCGATGCCCGCCCCCTCGTGGATCATGCGCTGCATTTCGTCGTCCACGGCCAGGAGCTCGAAGATCCCAAGGCGCCCGCGATAGCCGGTGCCTTCGCAGAACGGGCAGCCGACGCTCCGGCGGAACCGCCCCGCGGCCCCGACGGCCGGGTCGGCCACGAGCGCGCTGCCCCCGGCCTGCGTCGGTGCGTCCGGCCGGGCGCAGTGCCCGCAGAGGCGGCGCACCAGCCGCTGCGACACCACCGCCCGCAAGGCCGAGGCGACGAGAAAGGGCTTCACGCCGATGTCGACCAGGCGCGTGACGGCGCCGGGCGCGTCATTCGTGTGCAGCGTGCTGAACACGAGGTGGCCGGTGAGCGCCGCGTTGATGGCGATCTCCGCCGTCTCCCGGTCGCGAATTTCTCCGACCATGATGATATTCGGCGCCTGCCGCAACATGGCGCGCAGCGCCGTCGCGAAGGTCATGCCCACCTCCCCGCGCACCGGCACCTGGTTGATGCCGGCCAGCTGATACTCCACCGGATCCTCGACGGTGATGATCTTGCGGTCGGGTTGGTTGAGATGATGCAGGCAGGCATAGAGGGTCGTCGTCTTGCCTGAGCCCGTGGGTCCCGTCACCAGCACGATGCCGTCCGGCAGCGCCAGCAGCCGCTCGAGCGTCTGCTGGTCAGCCGGGTGCAGGCCGAGCTTCGCCAGACCAAGGCGGAGTTTTTCCTGCTCCAACACCCGCGCGACAACACTCTCGCCGTGCACCGTGGGCAACGAGGAAACCCGCAGATCAAGCGTCCGGCCTTCGACGGTGATCCGGGCGCGCCCGTCCTGCGGCAGCCGCTTCTCCGCAATGCTCATGTTCGCCATGATCTTGAGGCGCGACACGACGGCCCGTTGCAGGTGTTCCGGCGGATCCTCGCCCTCCTGCAAGACCCCGTCGATGCGGTACCGAACGCGGAATCGTCCTTCGATCGGCTCAAAATGAATATCGGAGGCCCGGCGGCCGACGGCCTGGCGGAGGATGGTCTGCACGAGCCGGATGACGGGCGCCTCGTCCTCCGCGATTGCCGCCTCGCCCGCCTCGCGTCTATCGGCAGCCGAAACGACGGTGGTCTCATCCGCCGGCCCGCCGGCGCCCGGGCCATAGTGCCGCTGGATGGCCTGGCGGATTTCCTCCGCGGGCGCGATCGCCGGCTCGATGGCGAGCCCCGTCACATGGCCGACTCCGTCGATGGTTTCGAAGTCGAGCGGATCGCTGATCGCGACCCGCAGCGCCGCGCGCTCCCGCGCCAGCGGCAGCACGTTGTAGCGCTCGGCCGATGCCCGGGGCAACATGGCCAGCACGGCAGGCGGGACATCCACCGCACGCAGATCCACGGTCGGCAACCCGTGTCGGTCGGCCAGCAGACGGGCCATGCGCCAGCCATCGAGCACGCCCTCTTGGACCAGAAACTCAATCAGCCTCGGCCGTGGGCCGGCAGGGTCCGTGCATGATCCGCATCGCGCCTGCGCGGCGGCCAGCTGCGGCGGGGTCAGCAGCCCTGCTTTGAGGGCAAGTTGGATGGCGGGATCTTCGGCGGTGCGCACGGGGGATGTGGCGTGGACGGCCGGCAGGCGGACAAAGCGCGCGGGAACGCGCCGCGGCTAGCGGTTGAGACTCAGGAGGAATTCGGCGTTGGATTGGGTCTTCTTCAGTCGGGAAATCAGCATCTCCATCGCCTCGACGGGCGGAATGCCTTGCATGGCGCGACGGAGCGAATAGATCCGCAGCAGTTCGTCGGGGTGATAAATCAGCTCCTCCTTGCGCGTGCCACTGCGCTCCATGTTGAGGGCGGGGAAAATGCGCTTGTTGACGAGATCGCGGTCGAGGTGGAGCTCCATGTTGCCGGTGCCCTTGAACTCCTCGAAGATGACTTCGTCCATCTTGCTGCCGGTGTCGATGAGCGCGGTGCCCATGATGGTGAGGCTGCCGCCTCCCTCGATGTTGCGGGCCGAACCGAAGAAACGCTTCGGCTTCTGGAGCGCGGTGGCCTCCATGCCGCCAGTCATGATCTTGCCGCTGTTCGAGGCCAGTGCGTTGTACGCGCGCGCCAACCGCGTGATCGAGTCGAGGAGAATGACGACGTGCTGGCCCATCTCGACCAGGCGGCGCGCCTTCTCTATGACCATTTCGGCGGCGTGCGAATGGCTCTGGGGCGTCTCGTCGAAGGTCGAGCTGACGACCTCGCCGCGGGTGTGGCGCCGGAAATCAGTGACCTCCTCGGGGCGTTCGTCGACCAGCAGGATGATGAGGCACGCCTCCGGGCTGTTGGTCGAGATCGCGTTTGCCATGTTGTGCAGCAGCACCGTCTTGCCGGTGCGGGGCGGCGCGACGATGAGACCACGCTGGCCGAATCCGACCGGCGTGAGAATGTCGACGGCGCGCATGGACACGTCCTTCTGCTCGGGCACCTCGAGCAGGATGCGCTTGAGCGGGTAATAGGGGACCAGTTCCTCGAACGGCGTGACCTTGGAGATGTCTGCGGGCCTGCCGCCCATCACCTGGTCGATTTTCACGACCGCCGGACAGCGCTCGTTGCCTTCCGGGGCGCGCACCTGGACCTCCAGCTCATGACCGCGCTTGAGCCCGTAGCGCTTGATGAGACTCTCCGGCACGTAGGGATCCTCCGGATAGAGCCGGTAATTGACGGCCTTATGGACAAGGAATCCGTGGCCGCGGTCGGTAAGATCGAGCCAGCCGTGGTCGACGACCGGCCGCTTCTCCTCGCTCGTCAGCTTGAAGATGGCGCTGAGTAATTCCTTGCGGTTGGGCGCCGCGTCAATGTTTACGCCGAGCTTTTTTGCTGCGGCTGTGAGATCGGCCAGACCGAGCGCATAGAGGTCCTCGAGCTTGACGGGCTCGCCCTTCCCCGAGGCGAGGTCTGCCGCGAGCGCATCCAGCGCAGCCAGATCGGCAAAACGTCCGGCATCGGGCAGGTCGCCAAAGACCGGGGCGAAATTCGGCGGCGGCGGTTGTGGTGGATACTGGTTGGCACCGGGACCGCCCTGCCAATGCTTGCCGCGCTTCCGTTTGTGGCGCTTGCCCTTCTTGAAGTAGTACGAGTCGAAGCCACCGCCCTGGTGTTGGTAGCCGCCTCCCTGGTCGCCTCCCGCGGTGTCCTCGCCGCCCTCGGAAGAATCAGGAGATGGAGCCGAAGCGGCCGCGGCCGCCCTTTCTTCGGCGCCGGTCGGAGGCGCCGGCGGCGCGGCGGGTTCTTCCGCTACATTCCCTCCGTTCGCAGAAACGGAAGCGGGTTCGGATTTCAGGTTCGGCTCGGGCGGCGCCACGGGAGTGGCCGCCTTTGTCCGGTAATAGCGCGACCGGCGGCGCGGCATTCTTTTCGCCGAAGAATCGTCGGCGGTTGGTTCCGCCGACGCTCCGCCTCTGTCCGATTCAACGGGCGGCAGATCGTCGTTGGGATTTAGCATAGGGTCCATGGATCCGGAAAAACCGACCCGTTCGTGATGCGCGGGTGCGTTGCCACAGATGCGGCACGCGGGTGTTAATGGGTCGGAAGCGAATTGGCCAATTTGGCTACCTGTTCACGCAGAAAGTCGGGCGAACCATCATTTAACAGGACAAAATCAACAAGCTCAATCTTCTGCGCCAAAGGCAGTTGCATGGAAATTCGTTGGCGGGCGAGCGGCGGCGGAAGTCCGCGCTGCTCCAGCCGCGCAAGTTGAACGGCGGGATGAGACGCCACACAGACAGTGAAATCAAACCAATTCTGTAGGCTCTTTTCAAAAAGCAGAGGGACCTCCACCACCCAGGGTTTCTTACGTTCAGTCGCGAATGACGCTCGCCAGTACGCAAATAGTCGCGGGTGCAGCAGCTCTTCCAGCCAACGGAGAGCCGCCTCTTCGGCAAAAACGCGCCGCGCCAGCCGGCCGCGATCCACCCCGCCCGTTTCGGCAAGCACGTCACCGCCAAAGCGCTCTCGGATCGCGGCGATCACCTCTTGCTCCGCCAGCAGCACCGTCCGGATGATTGCATCGGAATCGAGCGAGACAAAGCCATGGGTAGCAAGCATTCCCGCCGCGGTTGTTTTTCCGCAGCCCATTCCGCCTGTGAGACCTAGAATCATCTGGTGCAACATTATGGTATTAGTACTTGTGTGACCAATGGGAAGCGTCGAGAATCAGCTTGCACGAGCTGGCGCGGAAACCTTAGCTCCCAGCAATGCCGTTTATTGGCAATAATTATTCCCCGTTCGTCGTCCCGGCAGCTGTTTAATGTTCCCTCAAGTCGACACCAAGAGTGCTCCAGCGGTGGCCGCCGTGGTGCGGGCGACTTTCCTTCACGCGCATCCGGGGGCCGACACGACGATCATCGATACGCTCTTCCGCGACGTCGAGGACATGTTTCACGGCCGCTACCTCGACTACCTGCCGCTCGACATGCGTTACCACGACTTCGAGCACACTCTCCAGGCCGCCCTGTGTTTCGTGCAATTGCTCGAAGGACGGTACCGCGCCAAGGCGGCGCCCGTCCTGAATGCGCGGCAGTTCGAAATCGCGATCGCGGCGGTGCTCCTGCATGACACCGGCTACCTCAAGTTGAGATCCGACCGCGAAGGCACGGGTGCGAAATACACGTATGTGCATGTCATCCGCAGCTGTGCCTTTGCCGCCAGCTACCTGCCGACGATCGGCTTCAACGGTGAGGAAGTCGAATCCGTCGTCTCGGCCATCCGCTGCACCGGACCGCGCAGCAACATCGCCCATCTTCAGTTTTCCGGTGAAGTCGAGCATTTCGTCGGCTGCGCCCTGGTCACGGCTGACTATCTCGGGCAGATGGCGGCGTCCGACTACGTCGACGAGCTCGCGTTTCTTTACGCGGAATTCGAGGAATCCGACAACTTTTTCAACACCCCGCGCGACAAGCGTCTCTTCCGCAGCGTGCGCGATCTGATCGCGAAGACCCCGGTGTTCTGGGAGAGATTCGTGCTGCCGCGGATCAGCCACGACTACGCGGGCGTCTTCCGCTTTCTCGCCGATCCCTACCCGGGTGGCCCCAATCCCTACCTGCAGGCCATCGAGAAGAACATGACCCGGGCGCTTACCCTGGCCTACGCGCCCGAGGTTTCGCTGGACCCGTTTCCGCAGCCCCCGCTGGGCCGGAGCTCGCGATCACCGAGCTTGCCTGGCGCCTAAGACGTCGCTTTCCTGATTCCGGAATATTTCCGGAACATGCTGGCGACCGTTCACTCCACCGCGCTGCAGGGCATTGAAGCCGAGGTTGTCCTCGTCGAGGTCAACACGGGCGAAGCCGGCGCGCCCGACCTTATCCTCGTCGGCCTGCCCGATGCCGCCGTGAAGGAGTCCGAAGACCGCGTCTTCTCCGCGCTCAGCAACAGCGGCTTTCACATGCCGCGCACGCGCACGACCATCAACCTCGCGCCGGGCGACGTTCGCAAGGAAGGGCCCATCTACGACCTGCCCATCGCGCTCGGCATCCTGCGCGCCACCGGGCAGCTCACCGTTGGCGATCTGGCCGAATACTTGATTGCCGGTGAACTCAGCCTCTCCGGCGCCACCCGCCCGGTGCGCGGTGCGCTGGCCACCGCGCTGCTGGCGAAGAACCTCCGCAAACGCGGTCTGTTGCTGCCGCCCGGTTCGGCGGAGGAAGCGGCGCTCGTGGAAGGCATCGACGTGTACCCCGTGCGTTCGCTCGACGAAGCCTACCGTTTCTTCACGGGCGAGGCCGCGCTGACGCCGCTGCCCGGCGGCATTGCCGCGTATCGCACTGAGACCGTCGCCGACGGCGGTCCCGACGGCGATTTCTCCGAGGTCAAAGGACAGTACGCGCTGCGCCGGGCCGTCGAGGTGGCGGTGGCCGGTGCGCACAATCTGCTCATGATCGGCCCGCCCGGCGCCGGAAAATCGATGATCGCCAAACGCATCCCCACGATCATGCCCCGGCCGTCGCTCGACGAATTTCTCGAGGTGCTCAACATCCACTCCGCGGCCGGCCGCACCCTCAGCGAAGGGCTCCCCTTCCTCTCACGCCCCTACCGCGCCCCCCACCATACCATCTCCGATGTCGGCCTGCTCGGAGGCGGCGCCATCCCCGGCCCCGGCGAGATTTCCCTCGCCCATCACGGCGTGCTGTTTCTCGACGAACTGCCCGAATTCAAGCGCTCC
>JBGOXZ010000059.1:0-10991 GCA_041479395.1 Opitutaceae bacterium | reverse complement strand
GGCTGCCACATCGTCACCGTGCCGCATGACATCCTCGCCAGGGCCGCCAAGCTGCTTGGCATGGACCTCGGTGCGCTCTCGCTCGACACGGTGAAGACATTTGCCAAGGACGCCGCCGCCGCGGGCTTCAAGCTGTAGGCAGAAGCGGCGGAATCGGAAAAGTGAAAATCGGGAAATGGCGGCCGATCCGGCTGGAGGAGCGGCCATTCGCCGCGCTTCCATCGGCACGGGAATCTTCGGAACCACCTTGAATCCGATCCGGTGGCGGCGCCGGGGTGGGCGTCCCGTGTCTGCCACGATTCGGATCTTCTCCACCCGCCTTGGGCCAAAACTCGCCCCGGGGTTCGCCGGGCGCGACTTCTCCCGCATCGGGTCAGACCACCGACCCCGCTTCATGGCGCCTCCGGTCGATGCCGAAGACGCGCCGCGCATCACCTCACCGCGATGCGAGCCCAGTACGCCCAATCATAGGCATAGCTGCCGTTCGGTCGCGTGAGGAACACCAGTTTCTCCCTAGGGACAGCTTGGTACCGTATCACAGCCCGCTGCCGTCCACGGTCCGCGGGCACCGCAGCGGGATCAAGCAGACGACGAAAGATATCGCGCCGGCTACCGTCGGAAGCTTCGCCTTCAACCACAAACTCCACGCCGTTGGTCTTGTCTCCGGCGCGTTCATAGGCCGCGGGCACAATGCCGAACTCCCAAAGGATCTCCGTGGCTCCGGTGGGAGCGGGCACCCAAAGGTCGCTGTCCGGATGCGCGTTCAGCACCAGAGCGCCGTCGATCGGCATGGTGGAATAGCCGAAGGCGAAACGGTATTGGGACGGTACGGGTGAAACCATTTTGAATGCGCCAGCCGCAACCCCTGGCTTAATCGAAATGGGCGGACTGCCCTTGGGCGGCGGCGGAGCCGGCTGGGCGTCGGTCGTGACCTGGTTGAAAGTGTTGTTGTGTTTGAGGTAGACCAGGGCGTTTTCGCGGTAAAAGTTGTTCAGATAGACATCCGCGAACGGGCAGGAGAAGGTCGGGGAGGTATCAAGGTCGAACATTTGTGCCGCGCGGCGTACCAAGGCCTTGTCTTTGCGTTCGTCGTAAGCCATGACGAGGGCGCTCACATTCTCGTCGGCGAGGTCGTTGAAGGCCCGGGTGAGGTAGGCCGGGTCATACTGCAAGCCACGGCGAATCATGAGCGCCTTCCGCTCCGAGTAATAGGGAATCATGGGGGCCCAGTCGGCACCGGAGACGATGATGACGCTGTCATCGGGAGTGAGCGTTCTGATTGCCACCGCCACACCGGAACCCCCGTCGCTGCGAACCCGTTGACCCATGTAGTAGCCCTGCAGGTAGCTGCCCAGCATGGCCAGGAACGGCACCATTACGATTGCCCACCGAATCCATCGCGCCAAGTCCGAATCAAACACGCCGTTCAGCACGAAACCGAGCGCAATCAGGAGAAAGACGGTGCAGGCGTAGAAGTAATAATCCTGGCCGGCGTAGGCGTAGGGAAACAACACTTGTGCGGCGATGAACAAGCCGGCCGCCCCCAGGATGTGCCAGCGGTCACGTTGGAAGAAAGCGACGCCGGCCAGCACCAACAGGCCGATGATCCACGGAGACATGATCGCCCGCTGCCAGCATACCAGCAAGGCCCGCCAGATATCGGGCGAAAAACGCGCTGCCAAGCTGTACAACCCGAAACTTCCCCTCGTCAGCTCGCTCGAGGTGAAGATGTGAGCGGAGGGATGGGGAGCCTTGATGGCGTCGGTGTATTTCACCCACCAATAAGCCAGGCCGCAGGGAACCACCGCGGAGCCCAAGCCCCAGCCGATGGTTTTGCCCACCGCTTTCCAGCTGGACCGGTTGCGGATCTCGCGCCACAGGCAACAGGCGCCATAGACGGCGGCCGGCAGCAGCCAGACAAAGAAAGTTGTGCCCTTGATCAGACCCGAGCCGGCGCCGGAAATCGCGCACAGGACCAACCAGAGAAACCGCCGTTCCCGCATGGTGCGAACGAACATCGCCAGAAACCAGACGGAGAACATCAGGACCATCGACTCCATCAGAAACGTCCGGGAATAAAAGATGTAGACCGGACAGGTGAGGATGAGCGCCAGCGCAAGCAGGCGGCGCGGCGGGGCCAAGCCGGCCGATCCCAGGAGCAACCAGACCGCCGGCAGGGTCAGATAGAAGCAGGTCAGCGAGACCGCGCGCGCCGCCTCGAAATGGGGCCAATGCGTGGCCCGGCTCAGCAGCACGACGCTCCATTCATAGAGCGGAAACTCCATGGGGACCGACCAGGGTTTGCCAAAAAGCGGAGTCGTGTAGTCGAGCGAAAATCGATTTTCCTTGTCGATATAGTAGGTGATGATCGCCGTATGGGTCTGCCGAAATTCGTGCTCGACCAGGAAACCCGAACGCCAGTTGAAGGTGGCGAAATAGAAATGCGTGATCAGCGCCACGCCCAAAAGGAGGAGGAGGAAGGAATCCTCCCGCGCCTGGTTCGGGGGTGGTTTCGGGGGGTCGGCTGAACCGTCAGCGAAGTGCTGATCTGCAACAACCGGGGAGCCTGATGGATTCATTCGTCGTTTCTGTCCTGGGACGCCAGGTCGACCAAATCGCGGCGCGGCACCGCCCGCCGCAATGCACTGGGCCGCAGGATGTCATTCGAAGGGAGATCAAGGGTAAAGCATGAACCGCTTCGGCCGGCCGGCCGCGGTCGAAAGGCGGGACGAAGCCTCCCGCAAGGGCAAACGGGCATCTCGGATTTGGTGGCACGCCAATAACGAATGACAACCGAAAGCACCCAAACCGCCATTCCCGGCGAGACAATTCTTGCGGTCAAAAGCTGGCGCATGCGGGGCCTGATACCGTGCCTGCCGCCCGCCCCCCGCCGCCACAAAAGGCTTCACTTGTCCGGGGCTCCGGGACTTCATGACCGGAAATGAAGCCGCGTCCGCCGGACGACCCCGCCGAGCTCGTGCACCGCCTGCGCGAGCAGTTGATCCTCGCCCAAGTGCGCATCATGGAGCTGGAGGACGCGCGCGACGAAATCGGCGCCCAGCGCACGGAGACCGAGCGTCTGCTGCAGGAGGCCCAAAAACTGGCCGACCAGAAAATGGAGGCACTGACGCACCTCGAAAGGGTGCATGCCGACTTGGAAGCCCAATTCATACACATGCGCCACATGCAGCATGTGACCAATGAGGCGCTGAATGAAACCCGGGCGCAGCTGAACGAAACCACCGCCCGCCTGCAGGCGGCTGAACAGCAGGGGCGGGACGCCCGGGAGGAGATCGGATCGCTGCAGCAGGCGATCGCTGCGCGGCAGGCGGAAATCGCCGCCCTGCAAGCCCGCGCGGCCCAGCTGAACGGCCAGCTCGACGCCTTCGACGCCCGGGCGCGCCAGCTCGACGGCGCCCTCGCCGAGGTTAATGCCACGGCGGCCGCGCGTCTGCAACGACTCAACGAACTCGACGCGGGACTCCGCGCCATGAAAGCCTCCCGTAGTTGGCGCTGGACCAAGCCCGTCCGGGCGATCGAGCGGTGGCTGGCACGCCGACGCCGTTCATGAACGTCGCTCCGCCACCGCGCCTGCACGGCGAGATCGAGACCCCACGCCCCTTGCGCGCCGCGCACGGCGTGGTCACGATTGTCGGATGGTGCGTGGCGGAGGGCGTTTCCGAGGCGCCGCCCGTACGCCTGGCGACGGCGGCCGGCACGTTGCCAATGACGCAGCGTTTGCCCCGTGCGGATGTACCCCGGCTTCTGCCCCACGAGGCAGCGGCGGCTTGGTGCGGTTTTGCCATTGAAGGCACGCTGCCGGCCGGGGTGTTCCTCGCCACCTTTGAAGCCAGCCTGCCTGACGGCTCATGGCACGGGTTCAAACAGCTCACGATCGCCGTGGAACCTCCGGCCTTCGTCGCCGAGGTGGATACCCCCGCGCGCACGGGCACGATCACCGGGCGCATCAAAATCGGCGGCTGGGCATTGCATCCTTCGGGACCGCTGCAGGAGCTGCACCTCCGGTACGGCCACCGTGACATTCCCTGCACCCTGGGTGGGAAGCGGGACGATGTGTCGCGACTCTTTCCTGGAGTTGCACACGCCGCCACCGCCGGGTTCGAAAGCGCAGATTTCCTGGTCGCCGGCCGGGGTCCGCTGCGGCTCAAGGCGCGCCTCGCCGACGGCACCCCTGCCGTCCTGGGCACCCCTCTCGGAATCGACGTAGCCACCGACGAGAACCACGGGCCCGAGTTGAACCTCGCTGCGGATCGCTTCCCCCTGCCGGGCTACGCGCGGCGCGACCTGCCGATGCCGCCGCGGACGGCACATGCATTGAACATCTTGTTCGTCCTCTACGGAGATTTCTCCTCCAACAGCGCACTGCAGATCGCCGGACTGGCCGACGAGTCGGTCGCGGCGGGTCACGAGTGCATCGTGGCGGTGCCACGGGATCTGGGAACCCTCCGCCATCACGCTGCGCCGGCTTTCCACGGCATGCTCCACGCCGTGGCGGAAAAGGCTGACGTGTTGTTCACCAACGGACAGGGACCCGATGTGATCCACGCCTGGACGACCCGTGAAAACGTGCGGCGAACCTGCACAGCGGTGCACCGACGGCAGGGCGGCCGGCTGGTCGTGCACCTCGAAGACAACGAGCAGCAGATCCTGGCGCTTACCTTGGGCGTCGAGCGCGCCACCCTGGAACAAAAGTCCGACGCTGAACTTGATTCGCTCGTGCCGGGCGACCTCTCCCACCCGCACCGCAGCCGGCAGTTTCTCGCCGGGGCCGATGGCGTCACCGTGATCGTGGACAAGCTTCGCGAACTGACGCCAGGCGGGCGGCCAATCCACACGATCTGGCCCGCGGCGGACGCGCGCTTTTTTTACCCTCGTCCGCGCCCCGACGAATTTCGCCGGCAGCTGGGCGTGCCCCCGGGCGCGATCGTGTTGTTTTACCACGGCAATGTGCATGCCTCGAACGCCGCCGAAGTGCGCGAGCTTTACCGCGCGGTGCGACAGCTCAATTGCGATGGTGTCCCCACTTTGCTCATCCGCACCGGACTCGATCGTGTCGATTTTCTCGGCCCCCTGGCGGCGGAAACGCGGCCCTACGTGCTGTCGCTCGGGCAGCTCATGCACCATTGCCATCTGCCGCCGCTGATGGCGCTGGCCGATGTTTTCGTGCAGCCGGGCGAGCCGGACGATTTCAACGACTACCGCTTCCCCTCGAAACTGCCGGAGTTCTTTGCCCTGGGCCGGCCGGTGGTGTTGCCGCGCACCAACCTCGGGCTCGTCACGCGCCATGGCATCGATGCCTACGTGCTCGACCGTGCCGATGCCGGGGGCATCGCCGCCGCGGTGCAGGAGCTGCGCTGTGATCCCGCGCTTTACGAGCGGTTGAGCCGCGGGGCGGTGGAATTCGCCGCCGCGCATTTCAGCTGGCGGCGCAGCGCCGAGGCCCTGACCTCATTCTACGAATCGCTGGCTGCCGGGTGAACCCAGGTCCGCAACGCGCCGGCGGCACCGCCGCGCGCTTCCCGCCGCATGACCCCCTCGCCTCCTCCGCCCGCCGAATCACGAATCCCGACCCGCGGAATGGTGTTCCTTTTTGCCGGGGCGCTGCTCCTCGCCCTGTGGGTCCTCACGCGCGCATGGCACGAGCCGATTCTCGACCGGCACGAATTCCGCCAGCTACAGACGGCGCTCTCCGCGTATTGGATTCGCGAGGATGGTTTCCGCCTGGCCTACCCGACGCCCTTGTTCGGCCCACCGTGGTCCGCCCCGATGGAGTTCCCCTTCTATCAAGCCTGCGTCGCTGCCCTGAGCGGGTTTTTTCATCTGCCGTTGGAGCAAACCGGCCGCGCCGTGGGCATCGCCTTCTTTCTGGCCACCCTGCCGGCGCTCTACCGGCTGCTGGGCTTGTTCGGCGTGGCCTCATCCCACCGTCTGATCGTGGTGACAACCGTGGTCCTCACTCCGGTCTACCTGTTCTACACGCGGACGTTCATGATCGAATCCACGGCGCTTTGCCTGGCGGCATGGTTTCTTGTCTGTTACCTCAATGCCCTCCGCCGCCCCGGATGGCGCTGGGCCACCCTCGCCGCCCTCCTCGGGTCACTGGCCGCCCTGGTCAAAGTAACCACTTTCGTGGTCTTCTGCCTGCCAGCGGCCGGTTGCGCCATTTGCGAATTCTGGTCCCAGCGACGTGGCGCGGCGGTCAGCACGGTCCGCTTCCTATTCCGAGCCGCACTGCCGGCGGTGGCGATCGTCGCTGTCACCGAGTGGTGGATCAATTACGGCGACGTCATCAAGCAATCCAACCCGTTCAGCGCCTTCCTGGCCTCCGGGCGGCTCTCGTGGTGGAATTTCGGCACCTGGCGCGAGCGGTTCGATCCCGCCTTTTGGGCCGCGATCTGGGAGCATCTGACGTCCGGCGTGCTCAGTGTCCCCGTCATGATGGTGAGCTTTTTCTGCCTGTGGCTCGTGGACCGCCGGTACCGCCGCACGGCGCTGCTCGCGGCAGCGGCATCGTTGAGTGGTCCGCTGCTCTTCGCCCGGCTATATTTCGTCCACGACTACTATTTCTACGCCACGGCGGCGTTTCTCACCGGGGCGGCCGGGTTGGTGCTCGCGGGCGTGATGGATTCGCCGCACCTGCCCCGGACCGGCCGAATCGCCATGGCCGCTTTCCTTCTTGGCGCGCAGCTGCTTGGCTTCAACCACAGTTACGGCGACTACTACCGGCGCCTCCTCCCCCGTCCGCCCGAATTCGCCGCGCTCGTGCAGGCCACCGTGCCGCCGGACGACGTTGTTCTTATCCTCGGCTGGGACTGGAATGCCCTGCTGCCCTATTACGCGCAACGTCGGGCCATCATGGTGCCGCTGGGCCACGAGGAGGACACGGCCGGTCTGGATCAAATTGCCGCCCGCCTGCCTCCGCGTCACATTGCCGCCGTGGTCTGGAAGGGTCCGGGGTCCCCGCCGGCGCCTTTCGCCCGGTGGTGCACCGAGCATCTCAAGCTTGCCGGCCTCCCCATGGCCGACAGCCCCGAGGGCAGCCTTTACCTGCCCGCGGCCGCCGTTCCATCCGCCGAACACAAGCTGGCGGGCACGTCCTTCTCGTCGGTGCACCTCAATTTCGGCCCTTTTCCCGGAGCGTTTGCCGCGAAGATGCACGAGGAGACCTTTCGTTCGGAGACCTTCACCGGGCTCGCCCGGCCCGCGCCGTTCAAAGGCCGCAGCCTGTTCGGCATCGGAACCAGCGCCACCGCCATCATCGCGCACGCCCCGTCCGAGCTGTACTTTGCGGCGCCGCCCGGCACCCACCGGCTGCAGGCGGGCTTTGCCATGGATCCGCAGGCCTACGGCCGCGAAGATCAGACCGACGGCGTGGAAGTGGAAATCTATGCGCAGGAGCCCGACGGCTTGCGGCGGCGGCTCTATGATCGCCTGCTGCGGCCCGCCACCGAACCGGGCGATCGCGGCCCGCAAAAGGTCGAACTCACGGGACTCAATCTCCCCGACGGCATTCTGATTTTCAGGGTGTCGCCCGGATCCGCGGACAACGCGAACTACGATTGGTTCTACTGGACCAGCATCGACGTCGAATAGCTGGCGGCCGGTTACTTGATCGTGATCGGCCCCCAGGCCGCCCAGTCCCGGTTGTAATTGCCGCGCGTGCCCGGCCCGGTTTCAAACAGCAGCTCGGAGCCTGGCGCCACGTCCACGGTCAGGGTCAGCCGCTGGATGCCGCGGTCGAGGAGGTTGTCCCGGGGATTAAGCAGACGGTCAAACACCTGCTCCTCTTTGCCGTCGGCCTTTTGTTCATAAATCGCGAACTCCACGCCGTCGGTGACGGCAGTCCGGTCAAGCCCCTCGTAGAATCCCGGAAACATGTAGTATTCCGCGGAGATCTCGTGCAGCCCCGCCGGCACCTTGAACCAAAGCCGGCTGTCCGGATGGGAATCAAGAAACCACCGGCCGTTCACCTGGTCGAGGGAATGCCAGCAGAGCAGCACAGACAATCAGCGTGCGGACGCACTCGCGCCGATCAGGTACCTCATGGTCGCCAGCCAACATGTCATCCCACCGAGACAAGCCGCGAAACGTTTGCCAATCCCGATTTTTGCTGCGGTATGAAACGCAAAGAGTCTTTACTGTCCTTTTCCGGGCGGCTTATTCACGCCCTCTTTGATGACCTCCGCGGCCCCGCCTTTTTATCATATCGACCAGCCCGCGCACTGGCGGCCTGTAAGCCCCGAACTGGTGATCATGGGATGGTTTTATGCCGGCCCGGGCCAGGAGTGCCTCGACCTCCGCGCGCGAATCGATGGCGTTATTTTTCTCGGCATTTACGGGCTCGACCGACCTGACACCCAGCAGGCGTTCGCGGGTGAGCGCGCCGCGCGGCGAAGCGGCTTCCTGCAACCGGTGCGCGTCTGGGCGGGCGCCCGTGAACTGGCCCTGGATTACCTTGATGGGCAGGGCGCGTGGCGCGAGTTTTTCCGCACCCCGCTCGACACTACGGCCTTGCCACCCACCCGTCAGCCGCGACGGCAGTTGCGCACCGAACTCGTCTATGAAACCCTCCAATACCTTTACCGGCATTTTCATCGCGCGTCGTTCCGCCGTGTTTGTGCCGAGGCGGACCGGGTGCTTGACGAGGTGCTGACTTTCAACAGCGACGTGCCGCGGGGCCGCGAATTTCACGGCTTCATCGAAAATCCCGGCTTCTGGCTCAAAGCCCAGTACGACAAGTTTCGTGTCACCGGCTGGACCTTTGGCATCGGCTTCGACATCCAGCGACTGCACGCCACCACCGGGGCCACCTCCGAGAATCGCCTCATTTACCCAAAAGACCGCGGCGACGTCGCGGCCGAACACCCGGAGCACGGCAATGCCCTCAAGTCCGGCTATTACGGCCTCGTTGACATCCGCGCCGGCATCCCCAGCCCGGTCAATTTGAAGATCGTCGCCGGGCTGGCTGACGGCACGTGCAAACTCGTCTTCGCCCGGCGCCTGCACCTTGACCGGCACGACGAACACGCCGGCCCGCTCCCGGTCTACCGTCCGCGCTACTTTGCCAAATGCGTCCTGGCTTTGCTGCGCGGCGCGCTGCTCGGGCGTTTTCAGCTCGAGGACTGGCCCAAGTTCCGGGCGGAGGTGCGACGGCTGCGGATCCATCTGGCCTCGGCCCTCGGCCGCGGCGAACCGGCCAGCAGACCTCCGGCCGCCACGCGGAGGCGCGACCAGGATCCCTACACGCGTTGGGCCTGGCACAACCGCCTCACCCCCCGTCTCACAACCGCTCTCCAGCAGGAGGCCGGGACCGTGGCGACCGGGGGCGGGCCGCTCATCAGCGTTCTCGTCCCCACCCACAACACGTCCGAGCGTCACCTCCGCGAGCTGCTCGCCTCCGTGCGCGCGCAGCTTTATCCGCGCTGGGAACTCTGCATCGCCGACGACGCCTCGCCGCAGTCCCACGTGCGCCGCATCATCGAGGAGGCGGCGCGGGCCGACCGGCGCATCAAGGCGGTGTTCCGCACGGAGAACGGCCACATCGCGCGCGCCACCAATTCCGCCCTTGAAGTCGCGGCCGGCGACTACGTCGGGCTGGTCGACCACGACGACCTGCTGCCGCCCGATGCCCTGCTCCACGTCGCCCAGGCCATCCAACGCCAGCCGGGCGCCCAATATCTCTATACCGACGAGGACAAGATCGATGACTCCGGCCATCGCTTCGACCCGCAGTTCAAAGGCGAGTGGAGCCCGGAGATGGCCGTCACCCACAATTTCACGCACCACCTTACGGTGATCCGGCGCAACCTCGTCGAGCAAGTCGGCCGGCTGCGACCCGACTTCACCGGCGCCCAGGACTTCGACCTTTTCCTGCGATGTTTCGAGATGCTTCGCGGTGAGGACGTGGTGCACGTGCCCTTCATCTGCTATCACTGGCGGGCCCATCGGGAGAGCACCGCCAGCCGCGGCGACCAGAAGGGTTACCTTTTCGAGGCGGCGCGCCGGGCCATCGAGGAGGCCGTGCACCGTCGCGGCCTGCGCGCCTCCCCTTTCCTCCCCGAGATTGCGCAGCGCTATGCGCTCTGCCTGCACCAGCTCCGCTGGGATCCGGCACTCCTGCGCGAGAATCCCGTCACCATCGTCATTCCGACCAAAAACCGGGTTGGTCTGCTGCGCCAATGCCTCGCCTCCCTGGCCCGCACCGTGCCGCGCGAGAGCGTGAAAGTCGTGGTGGTGGACGACGGCTCCGACGAACCTGACGCGATCGCCTTCCTGCGCGAGCTGCCCGCGCGGGCCGACCTGCCCTGCGAGGTCGTGTCTGCGCCCGCCTCCCCGGAGGGCTTTAACTACTCGCGCCTGGTCAACCTCGGCTCGGCCCGCGCGGATACGCCGCTGCTGCTGCACCTCAACAACGACATCGAGGCGCTGGCGCCCGGCTGGCTGGAGGATCTGGCCGGCTGGCTTTCCGTGCCGGGCGTCGACGTGGTCGGGGCACGGCTGCTCTACCCAGACGGTCGCATCAATCACGCCGGCATCAGCATCAGCCGCCAGGACGGCCTCCCCCACCCGCTGTTTGAACATGAACCCGCCGACGATCTCGGCTACATGTTTTTGCCGCACGCCGCGCGCAACGTCGCCGCCGTCACCGGCGCGTGCCTGCTCACCCGCACCGCCCTCTACCGCGAACTGGGCGGTTTCGACGAGGGCGAGCTGCGGGTTGCCTATAACGACGTCGATTACTGCCGCCGCGTGCAGCAGCGCGGCGGCCGCATCGTCTATTCGCCGCAGGCGGTGCTGCAGCATGTGGGCAGCGCGTCGCGCGGCCGCCGCTACACGGAAAAGGAACACGTCGCCTTCCTCGCGCGGCACGCCGGCTATCGCGATCCGTACCTGGGCGAGGCCCTCGAGTTCCCGCCCGCGGCGCCGCGGCTCAATCTTTCCCACCACCTCTACTCCGGAACGGTGCGGCC
>JBGOXZ010000058.1:0-10999 GCA_041479395.1 Opitutaceae bacterium | reverse complement strand
GATTCAGCAAGGCTCACTTCGATCCCATGGGGCAGCATGATTTCGACACGACGCTCAACGAAGCTCCCACGGAATATCCCGTTGCGCCGGCATCCGGCTGAAGACCACCGACCGTGGTCGGAGACCCAGGAGCCTGAACACTGAATCTGCCTGCACGGCGTCCGGCGATCACCCGGCGTTCAGCACCAAATCCGCCCGCCGGACTTCCTTGACCGGCCAGCGGGTGACGGTGAGGCCCTTGGCCGAGCGGTTGCTGACCGGCACGCGGGCGAGGTCAAAGTCGATCTCGCGGATGCGGGCGCGGCTGCGGCCGTCCAGCGAGATGTGCAGCATCTGCGCGAGCGCCTTCTCGTTCGGACTCACCTCGAGGTACACGACCTTCGAGCCGGGCGTCTGCACGAGGGGGTAGAGTTTGTCGCGCGTCACGCCGCCGATCCGGAATTTCTTCGCAAACGCCTTCCCCGTGGCCTTGTCCTGGTAGACCATGGTGTAGATGTTCTGGTCGCCGTCCTTGGGGAAGACCGCGCAATGGAGGATGCCCGGGCCCATGAAGACCTTGTCCCCCACCCGCGCGACCTTCATCGAACCTTCCGACATGATGGCGAGCGCGTCGTCGAGGATGCTGCATTCGGCCACGAACTCGTGGTTGCGCCAGTTGAGGCCGACAAAGCCCTCCTCGCGGTTGACATAAAGCCGCTGGTTGGCGGAGACGACCTCGGTGGCACTGATCTGTTCGATCTCCTCGTACTCGGTGCGGCGCTTGAGCCCCTTGCCGTATTTTTCCTGCAGCGTCTCGAACCATTTGATTGCGTAAGGCGTGAGGTGCCGGAGCTGGTGCTTCGCCTCCTTGATGCCTTCCTCGATCTTGGCGATCTGCTCCTCGGCCTGGAAGCGGTTGAAGGCGGAGATGCGTTTGATCTTGATCTCGGTCAGGCGGACAAGGTCGTCGTCAGTCACCGGCCGGCGGAGCTGCTTGAGGAACGGCTTCAGGCCCTCGCGGATTTCAGCGAGCACGCTCTCCCAGGTTTTCGACTTCTCGATGCGCCGGTAAATGCGTTCTTCGATGAAAATGCGCTCCAGCGAGTCCCAGTGCCATTGCTGCTCCAGTTCGGCCCGCTTGATCTCGAGTTCCTGCTGCAGCAGCGCCCGAGTCCGGTTGACGCTGCGCTTGAGGATTTCGCGCACGCCCAGGAAGACCGGCCTGTCATTCTCGATGACGCAGGCGGCGGGCGAGATCGCGACCTGGCAGTCGGTGAAGACGTACAGCTGCTGAATGACCTGGTCGGGATCGGAGCCCTGCGGCAGCTCGATCAGGATCTCGACCCGGTCGGCGGTGTTGTCGTCGACGTGCCGGACCTTCGTCTTGCCTTTGGCGTTGGCGGTGAGGATGGACTCGATGAGCGAGGTGGTCGTCGTGCCGTAGGGGATCTCGGTGATGGCGAGCAGGTATTTGCTGCGCTGCTCGATCCGGGCCCGCACCTTCACCTTTCCCCCGCGCTCGCCGTCGTTATACTCGGAGAAGTCGGCGATGCCGCCGGTCGGAAAATCCGGATAGATGCGGAAGGTTTTCCCCTGGAGGTGGTTGATGGCGGCGCGGCAGAGGTCATTGAAGTTGTGCGGCAGGACCCGGGTGGCGAGGCCGACGGCGATGCCCTCGGCACCGTCGGCCAGCACGAGCGGGAATTTGACCGGCAGCGTGACCGGCTCCTTCGCGCGGCCGTCATAGCTGAGCTGCCACGTCGTGGTCTTCGGATTGAAGACGACCTCGCGGGCGAACGGCGTGAGGCGCGCCTCGATATAGCGGGCGGCCGCGGCGCCGTCACCGGTGAGCACGTTCCCAAAATTGCCCTGCGGCTCGACGAGCAGGCCGCGCTGGGCCATGCCGACGAGCGCGGCCCCGATGGACGCGTCGCCGTGCGGATGAAAGCGCATGCAGGCGCCGACGACGTTGGCCACCTTGTGGAAGCGGCCGTCGTCCATTTCCCAGAGCGTGTGTAGAATCCGGCGCTGGACGGGCTTCAGGCCGTCATTGATGTGCGGAACGGCGCGGTCGAGGATGACGTAGCTGGCGTAGTCGAGAAACCAGGTGCGATAGCTCTGCGCCAGGGGGGCATCCGCCGCGTTTTTGCCTTTCGCCTTGCGCGGGCCGGTTGCCGCCGGCCCCGGACCCGGGCTCTTGGACGCGACGGGCTTCGCCGCCGGCCGGCCCTCTGCCCTCTGTCCTCTGTCCTCTGTCTTCTGCTTCTTTTCCCCCGCCTCCGCGGGAGTCAAGTTCAGCTCGATCTGCTTGGTGTCCTTTTTGCGTCTGGCCATGTTGGGAAGATACGATCAGCGGCTGATTTCGACAGCCGGGCTGCGCAGCGCGTTCAGCGCTTCCTCGATGCCGGGATCATTTCCCGCGCGCAGATTGTCGAGGTGATATTCGACTACCGCGTCGGGTTCAACGCCGTTTCCCTCGAGTCGCCGCCCCTCCGGGGTGCGAAAGTCCCGGACGCTGAAGCTGAGTTCACCGCCATCGGGCAGGGCGCCCTGGTAAGCATTGAGCACGCTGCCGGCTGTGACCTGCCCCACGACCACGCCATGGCGATAGCGCTGCATGGCGTTGGCAAAGATCTCCGCGGCGCTGGCCGAACTGGGTGAAACGATGATCGCCAACGGACCCGCGTACCGTGATCTGAACAACGGACGCCGGCTGTTCATCGTTTCGGGATTCCTGTCGTGTTTCACGAACGCACCGAGTTCCTGTCCCCGCGGAAGGAACAGTCCCGCGATGTATCCCAAGGACACCAAGTCCCCTCCGGCGTTGTAGCGTTGATCCAGGATCACAGCCGGCGCGTTACGATGAGTCTGCAGCTGTTCGTACAGCCATTTCGTGTCTGGGTCTTTGAACTCGTCGAACCGCAGGTAGACGCACCCGCCCGTAAGCACACGCGCCTCGCGCACGGGCGGGTGCGAAACCGGATGCGCCACCAACTCCACTTGGCGGCTTTGATTATTTTCATCGCGAAACGCACACGCCACCCTTTGCCCATCCTCCAAACGCCGGTCCTTGAGGAAGGTTCTGGCGCCCTGGCCATCGCAGCTTTCCAGGATCCAGCCGCGACGCACCCCCGCCTGCATGGCGGGTCCGCCCGGCCACAGATAGGTCACGACCACCTTGTCCCGCGAGCCCGCGAGTGTCGCGTATTCCAGGCCGATCCACACCCAGCGCCGATCCCGCCTCTCCGCCACCGCGCGAGGCGAGCGGGCGAAGGTGTGACCATCTTTCAGCTCACCCAGCATGGCGTTGATGACCCGGTAAAGCTCATCGTCATCCGCGGCCGCTTCCGCAGCCGCGCGGTGCCGCTCGCGCGCCGCGGCCCAGTCGATGCCATGAAAGTCGGACTCATAATAGTAGGTGTTGATCGTAGTCCACACCCAGTCCAGGACGCTCAGATTGCGTTGCGGGCGCGGGGTCTCCGCCTGCAGGGCAGGCGGCGGCGAGTATTTGAGCCACGAGATGTCCCCACGCGACGACGCGGTGTAGCAGCCGCCCAGCAGCAGAACGGCCCCAATCGCCACCAGTCGGGCCATGCCGCCAACGCAGAAATGGCCGAAGCATCGCCGGGCATCGCGGTTGCGCTGGGTCATCGTGGAAAGTGGTTGGCTGGTAGGGCGGCACCGCCTCAAGCCGCGCTTTCGGCGTGTCACGGATGACGCGCCCGGCCGTTCCGGGGTGATTCAGGCTTCGACGAGGTCCTTCTCGACCCGGAGATTCTCGATGATGAACTCCTGCCGTTCGGGGGTGTTCTTGCCCATGAAAAACGAGAGCAGCTCGTCGCTGTTGTGCAGGTGCGCGAGGGTGACCGGTTCCAAGCGCATGCTCTCGCCGATGAAATCCTTGAACTCGCCGGCCGACACCTCGCCCAGGCCCTTGAAACGCGTGATCTCCGCGCCGGCGCCGAGCTTCTGCAGCGCAGCCTGTTTCTCCGACCCAGAATAACAGTAGATCGTTTCCTTTTTTGTGCGCACGCGGAAGAGCGGCGTCTCCAGGATGAAGAGATGCCCGCGCGCGATCAGGTCGGGGAAATATTGCAGGAAAAATGAAATCAACAGCAGGCGGATGTGCATGCCGTCGACGTCGGCGTCGGTGGCGATGACGACGCGGGCGTAGCGCAGGCCGTCGAGCCCCTCCTCGATGTTGAGCGCGGACTGCAGGAGATGGAATTCCTCGTTTTCGTAGATGACCTTCTTGGAGAGGCCGTAGGTGTTGAGCGGCTTGCCCTTGAGGGCAAAAACGGCCTGCGTCTGCACGTCGCGGCAGGCGGTCAGCGAGCCGGCGGCGGAGTCGCCCTCCACGATGAAAAGCGTGCTCGCCTCGGCGTCCTGCTGGCCCGCCGCATTCCGGTCGCCGAGGTGAAGGCGGCAGTCGCGGAGCTTGCGGTTGTGCAGCGAGGCCTTTTTCGCGCGCTCGCGGGCCAGGCTGCGGATGCCGGCCAGCTCCTTGCGCTCGCGTTCGTTGTCCTCGAGCTTGCGCTTGAGCGCCTCGGCCGTCTCGCGGTTGCGGTGGAGGTGCGCGTCGAGGTGCTGCTGGATGAAGGTGCCGATGAACTGGCGGACCGGCGGGCCGCCGGGGCTCATCTCGCCGGAGCCGAGCTTGGTCTTGGTCTGCGACTCGAAGACCGGCTCGACCACGCGGACGGATACGGCGGCGACGATCGACTGCCGCACGTCGGCGGCATCGTAGTCCTTCTTGTAGAAGTTGCGCAGCACCTCGACGACCGCCTCGCGGAACGCCTGCTGGTGCGTGCCGCCCATCGTGGTGTGCTGCCCGTTGACAAACGAGTAATACTCCTCGCCGTAATGCGAGCCGTGGGTGAACGCGATCTCGATGTCCTCCCCCTCGAGGTGGATGATCGGATAGAGGATGTCGCCGCTGAGGTTCTTCTCCAGCAGGTCGCGGAGGCCGTGCTCGGACCGGAAGGGCTTGCCGTTGAACGTGAGCGTGAGGCCGCGGTTAAGGAAGGCGTACTTCCACAGCAGATCCTCGACGAATTCCGGGTGATACTGGAAATCCTCACCAAACAGCACCCCGTCCGGCGTGAATTCGATGATGGTGCCGTTGCGCTCGGCGGTCTTCGCCACCCGGTGGTCCTTCGTCAGCTTGCCCCGGGAAAACTCGACGACCTTGGTCTGCCCGTCGCGCACGGCTTGGGCCCGGTAGACGGCGGCGAGGGCGTTGACCGCCTTCTGGCCGATGCCGTTGAGGCCGACGGCCTTCTTGAACGTTTCGGAGTCGTACTTCGCGCCGGTGTTGATGACCGAGACGCATTCGAGGACCTTGCCCAGCGGGATGCCCCGGCCGTAATCGCGCACGCGTGCGGTGCGATCATCGAGCTCGACCTCGATCTTCTTGCCAAAGCCCATCGTGAATTCGTCGACGGCGTTGTCGATGGTCTCCTTGAGCAGCACGTAGATGCCGTCCTCGGCGTGGCTGCCGTTGCCCAGCCGACCGATGTACATGCCCGGGCGCAGCCGGATGTGCTCCGTCGAGGAGAGGGTTTTGATGCTGGCTTCGGTGTAGTTGTGATTGGCCATGGAGTCTCGCGCTGGGAAAAACAGAGGGCGGGCGGCAGGCGGTGACAAGCGGAATCCCGGCCGCCGGGCGGGCAGATTCCGTTGCTGACGCTCCAAAACAGTTGCCACATTCTGCCCGCATGCAACCGACGTTTACCGGCATTCCCTTTTTCGTCTATCCCGTGCGCGACATGGCCCGCGCCAAGGCTTTCTACGGCGGCGTCCTGGGTCTGACCGCGGGCGACGCGTGGGAGGACAAGTGGGTCGAGTACGAGGTCGGCACCGCGACCCTGGCGCTCTCCAGCCTCATGGAAGGCACGCAGCCCGGCGCGAAAGGGGGCGCGGTGGCGCTGGAGACCGCACAGTTCGACGAAGCCGTGGCCCACCTCAAGGCGCACGGCGTGAAGTTCCTGCTTGAGCCGTTCGATTCCGGAGTGTGCAAGTTCGCGCGCTTCGAGGATCCCGATGGCAACCATCTGGTGCTCCACAAGAAGCATCTCTCGCCGGCGTAGGAAGCCCGCTTGCGGGCGACGAATCGGTCGCAAGCGACCTTCCTACGAAATGAACCCGCGCAGCCGGGAATACCGCGCCCCGCCGGTCCTCCCACCTTCGTACTCGGAGCAGGACGCTCCCGGAATTTGTCATCCATTCAGGTCCGACTTTACTTCCGCCATGCGCTACCGCACCACGCTCTGTTCCGCCCTCGCCGTCCTCGTTGCCGTCGCGACCTGGATCTCCCCGCGGGGCCACGCCAGCGATTCCACCATGAAACCATCCGACTCCTCCACGGGCGCCGCGTGCGCGGTCACCGGCGAAAAATCCGCCTGCGGCCTGTCTTCCCATGTGGTGATCGACATGAGCAAGGCCCGCGTGCAGCACACCGACGCTGAGTGGCGCGCGCTGCTCACCCCGGAGCAATACCGGGTCGCCCGCGAGCAGGGCACCGAGCCGCCTTTCCATAACGCCTACTGGAACCACCACGCCGACGGCGTCTATTTCTCCGTGTGCAGCGATACGCCGCTATTCGACAGCAAGGACAAGTTCGAGAGCGGCACGGGCTGGCCGAGCTTCACGAAGCCCATCGAGCCCAAATTCATCCACCAAGAGACGGACACCACCTTCGGGATGGTGCGCATCGAGGTGAATTGCTCGGTCGATGGCGCCCATCTTGGTCACGTGTTCGATGATGGTCCGGCTCCCACCGGGCTGCGCTATTGCATCAACTCCGCCTCACTGCGCTTCATGCCGCGCAAGGAGTACGAGGCGTGGGTGGCGCAGCACGGAGGTTCCGCGACCGCGCGATGAACGAACGGATGCGGGGACGGGTTTCCCGCAGTGCCGGTGGACGGCCGGACCGGAAAGCGACGGCAGTGGGACCCGGTTGCATTCACCCCGAGTAGCGCCGGTCTGAGACCGGCGCCACGGCGCGATGTCCGCGGAACTCAATGCGCGTTCACCGGTTGACGCGAGGATGCCGTTCGCCGAACTTCCCGCCATGGCCGACCTTACCCTCACCTGCTACCTCGAAATCCTTTCCTCCTGGTGTTACTGGGCCGAGCCCGCCTGGGCCGAACTGAAGGCGCGCTATGCCGACCGCGTGCAGTTCGGGTGGAAGATCGCGCTCATGAATCCGGGCGACTATCCTGTTTCGCGCGCGCAATGCGACTGGTTCTACCGTCGCAGCGGCACGATCATGCGATCGCCCTATATGCTCAACTCGGGCTGGCTCGAGCCGGAGCGCCGGGGCGTCTATCTCGCGCCCGACCTTGTGGCCGAGGCCGGCCGGGATTTCGGCTTCACCGACGACCGGCTGCGCCTGGCGCTCACCCATGCCGCCGAACGCGAGGGCCGCAAGCTCGGCGACATGGCCGAGTCCGTCGCCGTGGCCGCCGCGGCCACCGGTCTCGATCGGGCAAAACTGCGCGCCCGCGCCGAGTCTCCCGAGGTGAAAGCCCGGGTCGAGGCCTCCACCGCCGAGTTTCACGCGCACCAGATCACGCAGCGTCCCGCCTTCGTGCTGACGGACGCGATCGGCGACAAGGCCGTGTTCTCCGGCCTCGTTCGCGCCGAACCGATTGCTGCGGCCATCGAGGCCATGCTTGCCGACACCGCGGCCTACGCCGTCCATGCGGCTCATTTCGGCCAGCCGCCGCCGGAATAGGGCGCCCTCCTTCCGGGCGCCTCCACGCAATTGGCGGACCACCGCTTGCGCCCGGCGGATCATGGAGCTAATTTCGGTGTCTCTTGCGCGGACCCATGAAAATGCTCTTTTGGCTGCTCGGCGGCGTCGCCGCCATCGCGGTGGCGACCCTTGTGGTGCTCACGTTCTTCCTTGGCTCCATCGTGAAAGCCGGCGTCAACAAGTTCGGCCCCACCCTGACCAAGACCAAGGTCGAGCTGGCGGACGCCCGGATCTCTCCGCTCACGGGCGATGGCACGATCCGCGGGCTCGTCATCGGCAATCCACCGGGCTGGCAATCCGACCGGGCCATCTACCTCGGCGAGGCGCACTTTTCGATGGCGCCGTTTTCTCTCCTGGGTGATCACGTCGTCGTCAACGACGTCCTGATCGATCAGCCCGAATTCGTCTACGAGACCAAGATCTTCAGCAGCAACCTGCAGGACCTGCTCAAAAACATCCGGGCCTCCACCGGTCCTGCGCCAGAGGCGGCCGAGATCGCCACGGCCAAATCCGGTCAGCCGAAGCGATTCGAGGTGAAGCGATTCCGGCTGCAAAACGGCAAGGTGATCATCGGCGTGGGATCGACCGCATTCAGCGTGCCCTTGCCGTCGCTCACGCTGACCGACCTCGGCACCAAGGAGGGCGGCCTTACCGCCGGCCAGCTGGCCGAGGCCATCCTGCAAAACGTGCTGGGGCAGGTGCTCGTCACGGCGGCCGATGCCGTCGCCCACGGTGGCAAGCCCACCGGAAATGCCGCCATCGATGCGGCCGTCGACGCAGCCCGGAAGGCCGCGGAGGGACTGAAGGGGCTCTTCGAACGGAAGAAATAGGGCCGGGACGCACGCGCGCAGACGGCTTGAGTCCTGTGTCGGCTCCGGCTTGATTCATCCTGCAACATGGATCTGAAATGGCGGCTTTCGCAGGCCCGCGGCTATCTCGGCCTCGGCATGATTGAGGAGGCCGCGGTTGAGCTCGACCAATTGCCCGCCGGGACGGCGGAGCAAACCGAGGTGCTGGCGCTGCGCGCACTCGTGTTGCAGGAGCAGGCGAAATGGTCGCCACTCGCGGAAATCGCCCAAACGCTGGTGCGGCGCCAGCCAGCGGAGAGCGGCTGGTGGATTACCTGGGCCTATGCCACGCGGCGGAGCCGGTCGCTCGAGGCGGCGGAAGCCATTCTCCTCGAGGCGGAGCGCACGCATCCGCAAACAGCGGCCGTCCAGTTCAATCTGGGCTGCTACGCCTGCGTGCGCGGCGATCTCGCCGAGGCGCGCCGCCGGATCGACCACGCGATCGCGCTGGACCAATCCTTCAAGGAAGCCGCGGCCACCGATCCCGACCTCGTGCATCTGCGCGAAGCTGAGGGCGGTTCCCGCCGGAGCGCCCGGGACGCTCCGTGACCGTCAGCCGCTGTTCACCTTTGCCAGCAATTCCAGCCAGCGCTTCCAGCCCTCGGTCATGGCCTGCCGGTTCGCCGGCGAGGCGTTTTCCTCTTCGCCTGCGCGCATGAATCCGTGGCCGGCACCGTCGTAGGTGACCGGTTCGTACATCTTGCCGGCGGCCTTCATCAGCTCGGTGGTCTTGGGGATGGTGGCGTCCACGCGCGCGTCATTGCCGCCGTAAAAACCGTAAACCGGGCAATGGATGCGCGCGATGTCCTCCGCCTGCTCCGGGCCGGTGCCGTAAAACACAAAGGCGGCCTGCAGATGCGGGTTGTTGGTGGCATAGCGGAACGACTGGCTGCCACCCCAGCAGAAGCCGCCGACCGAGACCCTGCCGTTGCAGGCGGGCAGTTTCGCCACATAGTCGGCCACGGCGTTCAGGTCCGCGGTCACTTGGTCAGGGGACAGCGACATCACGGCCTTGGTCACGGCATCGCGGCCGCCGAATTCCGCGGTGCCGCCGCCGCCCGGTGCCATGCCGAAAAGCAGATCCGGCGCGATGGCGATGTAGCCGTGCTCGGCGAGCTGATCGGTCACGCTGCGCGCCCAGTCGCTCAAGCCGAAGATCTCGTGAATGACCACGACGGCCGGGGCCTTGTCCTTCACCTCAGGATAGGCGATGAAACAGGCGACCTCACGGTTGCCGTATTTCACTTTCACCCACTCGAGATGACGGGGGGATTCTTCGAGACGCGACTTCACCGCCGGCTGGCCGAGGGCGACCGCGGCGGTAAGGAGGAAGAGTACGAGGGAGACCTTCATGGTTCGAAATGACTGCCGCACAAGAAATCCAAAACCACCGCGGCTGCAAATCGGCTCCGCGATTTGGCACCCCGTCCGACCGGGCGAACCAACGGTCGTCTCAGCCGACTTTCGGCAGGTGCTTCAAGGCCTCGGCGATCTTCTCCTCCGGATGCTCGTAGTCCTCGAGCTTGCCGGCGAGATGATCGTCGTAGGCGGACATGTCGAAGTGGCCGTGCCCGCTGTAATTGAAGACGATGCACTTGCCGTCGTCCTTGCGCGCCTCGTCAATCGCGGCCCGGATCGCGTGCGCAGTCTCGGGCGCGGGGATGAAGCCCTCGGTGCGGGCAAACTGCAGCGCGCCTTCGAACACGGCGTTCTGAGTGTAGGCCTTCGCCTCGATGATCTTGAGATTGGCGAGGTGGGCGACGATCGGGGCGGTGCCGTGGTAGCGCAGGCCGCCGGCGTGAATGCCCTCCGGCACGAAGGTGTGACCAAGGGTGTACATCTTGACGAGCGGAGTCAGCTTGGCGGTATCGCCGTAATCGTAGGCGTACACGCCCTTGGTGAGCGACGGGCAGGCGGAAGGTTCGACTGCAACAATGCGCAGGCCGGGACGGGCCAGCTTGTCGGGCAGGAACGGGAGGCTGAAACCGCCGAGATTGCTGCCGCCGCCCACACATCCGATCAGCACATCCGGCTGCTCGCCGATGAGCTCAAGCTGCCGCTTCGTCTCCAGGCCAATGACGCTCTGGTGCAAGATGACATGGTTGAGCACGCTGCCGAGGGAGTACTTCGCGTCGTCATGCGTGGCGGCGTCCTCCACGGCCTCGGAGATGGCGATACCGAGGCTGCCGGGCGACTTGGGATCGGCGGCCAGGATGGCGCGGCCCGCCTTCGTATGCCGGGAGGGCGAGGCGTAAACCTTGCCGCCCCAGATGTGCATGAGCGAGCGGCGATAGGGCTTCTGGTGGTAGCTGGACTTCACCATGTAAATGGTGCACTCGAGGCCGAAGACCTGGCAGGCAAACGCGAGGGCGGAGCCCCACTGGCCGGCGCCGGTCTCGGTGCAGACGCGCCG
>JBGOXZ010000057.1:0-11021 GCA_041479395.1 Opitutaceae bacterium | reverse complement strand
TAGATGGCCGGGCGCTGCAGCTCTTCAATACCCACCTGCTCGCCTGGTTCATGCTCAGTGCCAGCAGCGAGGAAAACACCATCCAACGGCAGTTTCTCGTCGACCAATTGCGCGATGGGGCCGGCCCGACGCTGCTCGGGGGCGATTTCAATGTCCGCAAGCACGACTCGCTGGTGGCGCAGTTTGGCGGCATCGGTTATCAAACCGTGCAGACCCGCGAGGCCACCTGGCGCCGCAAGCCCTACGTGCTCGACCACCTGTTCTACAACCGCTACCTGCGGCCGGTGCGCCATACGGTGAGCCAGACGCCGGCCTCGGACCATCACATGCTGGTGGCGGAATTTGAGTTTGCGGATTGAGCCGCGGTCCGGGTTGTGCGGCCCAATCTGGCCGGACGGCTAGGCGCGCGGCGGCGCCTTTCCCCGGCGCACTTTCTCCTTCTCCGCCTCCTTTTCCTCTTCGAGACGGACTTTCTCGCCGGCGAGTTGCTGCCTGACCTTTTCGGCCTCCTCCCGGTTGCCTGCCGCCAGCAGATCGTCGAGCTGTTTTTTCAGGAAGATCTCCCGTTCGGCGGTCTTGCCTTGGTAGACGCGGTCGATCTCTGCGAGCCGTGCCTTCTGTTCGGGCGTAAGCGGCACACCGGCGTCGGGGTCCGATGCCCTGAGGCGTTCCATGGCGAGTTCGTAGGCGCTTTTCATGAGGGGAGGACGAGGAGTCACAGAACACACGGAACGCACCGAAGAAGCAATGTCGGATCCGTTCCGGCCATTCGGCAAGCTCCGTTGGCACCTTAATGTTCGAACTTCACCCCGAAGATCACGAGAAGCCCCACGAAGACGAACGGCGGCCAGAAACCGCCGCGCTCTCGCCGCCAGCGCCAGGCGTAGCCCGCCAGGCACAACGTGAGCAGTGCGGCGTGGTCCGCCGGCCCCAGCCATGCCGTCCGGAACTGCGCGGTGCGGTAGACGCCGGGCACCGCCATCGCCGCCCGCAGCAAGAAATCCATCAACCAGAGCAGCAGTGCGCCGGCATGATTGTAGAGTGCGCTGCCAGCCATGAATCCCGTCAATCCGCACAGGAGCGACAGGAATCCGGCTCCGATGACGAAGGTGGAAATCGGGATCAGCACGAGGTTGATGGCCAGCGATCCGGGCGTGAAGAGTCGGAAAAACTGGATGGTCGACACCGTGCTCACCAGCGACGAGGCCAGGCCGACGCCGGCCATTCCGAGCAACCCGCGCCATGTCCAGTCAACGAGCCGCCGCGGCCAACCCCACGTCGCCTCCGGCAGGGAGGCGAACAAGGGCCAGCGTGCCTGCATCGCTTCGGCCAGCGGCAAGCCCAGCAGCAGCAATACCGCGACGATGCCGTACGACATCTGAAAGCTGGCGCTGAACAGCTGCATCGGCGCGATCAGCAGGATGAGCAGCGCGGACGTCACCAGCGCCGCGAGTGCGTTGCCGGGCCGGCGCCACGAGAACGACGCGATGAACAGCGCGCACATCAGGAACGCCCGCACCGCCGAGGGGCTGGTGCCGGTGATGTCGACGTACAGCCACAGGGCCGAGAGGCTGACGGCGGCGGCCGCCAGGCGGGGCAGGCGCAAGAGGGAAAGCAGGATCTGCACGCTGAGGGCGATCGCGGTGATGTTCAGGCCGCTGATCGCGAAGAGGTGCATCGTGCCGCTGTGCATGAAGAGTTCCTGCTGCTCCTCGCTCATCTCCTGCTTCTGACCGAGCAGCATGGCGCGCAGGATCGCGGCGAGGGCGGGCTGGTCGGTGAGTCCTGTGCCAAGGATGGCGTAGAACCTCTGTTCGGCCGCCCGGCAGAACCGCGCATAACCCGATGGCGGCACCGCTTCGCCCAGCCACCGGCCGCGGGTGAGTTTGAAGGTCATGCCCGCGTTCGCGAGGTACGCATCGAAGCCCTCGCTGCGTCCGTGCGGCGTCAGCGGCGCGAGCACGCCCACCGCCAGGATTTCGCTGGTGCGCAGCGGCGGCGAGGCGCCCGGAGGCAGACCGAGCGAAAAATAGAGCCGCTGGCCGATGAGGTCGCGCAGATGGGCGGCGGCCCCCGTCACGACCGCGAGGCCGCTGGCGCGTTTTCCACCCGACGGCGGAGTGAACGTGCGCTCGACCCGCAACCGCAGCCGCGCCTCGCGCGGAGGCAGCATTTCCCAGGCGGACAGGCGATTGAGCCGCAGTTGAAAGTACGCCATGCCGGCGAGGGCAACGGTCAAGGCGAGGGCCAGCGGCCAGACGCGACGGGCAGCCGGCTTCCTGCTCCAGGCCAGCGGAATCGCGGCGGCGGCCATCAGGGCGGCCAGCGTCACCAGGAGGGCGGGGGACGCAGCGCAGATTCTCCCCGCGGTCAGGCCGGCCATGAACGGCAGCAACAGCCACAGCAAGGGTGCGCGATGGCCGGGGCGGCCGGGGCTCATGACCTAAGGCCGGTGGTTGATGAATCGCTGGCCGCCGAGCGCGAGACTTCGCTCCAAGCCGCGCCGCAGGTACCCGCGGGCGGCTTCCACCGCGGAATCCAGATCGAGACCCTTTGCCAGATTGGCGGCGATCGCCGCCGACAGGGTGCAGCCGCTGCCATGCGTGTCGACGCCGTCCACCCGCGGCGCCAGGTAGGTCCGGACGGCGCCGCCCGGCCGCACCAGCACATCGGCGAGATGAGCGCCCGGCAAATGTCCGCCCTTGACCAGGAAGGGAACGCCGTAGGTGCGGGCGAGTTCCTGACCTGCCTGGGCCATCGCGGCTGGCGTCGACGGCTTTTCGCCCAACAGCACTCCGACTTCGTCGAGGTTGGGCGTGACCAGCACCGCGAGCGGCAGGAGTTTCTCCCGCACGGCGGTCAGCGCCTCGGGTTTGAGCAGCACCGCTCCACTCGTCGCCACCATCACCGGATCGATGACCGCTGGAATCTCGCGATGGGCCTGGAGGAAATCAGCCACCACGCCGATGATTTCGGCGGAGTAGAGCATGCCGGTTTTGAGCGCGCGCACCTGGAAGAAGCGGTGAACCTGCTGAATCTGCTCCGCCACGAACGGCGCCGGCAGGGCCTCGATGGCCGTGACGCCGGCGGGGTTCTGCGCCGTCAGGCAGGTGATGGCCGTCGTGCCAAAGACGTCGTGCGCCGCGAAGGTCAGCAGGTCCGCCTGGATGCCGGCGCCCGCGCCGCTGTCGGAACCGGCGATGGTGAGGGCGACAGGATGTTCGGCGGACGTCATGGTGATTTTTCTAGTCATTAATTTCGCTTAATCGAACACATTTTCAAGAAACCTTTCCAACCGTCGGGATTCCTGCCAAGCAGGGATGGTCATGAGCGACGGCGAGCAAAGCGATCTGTTTGAGGCGGGCGAGGCGGTGGCGCCGGCGGCCGGGTCCGCCGGTGGTGGGCGCCAGGCGGCGGCCCAGCCCCTCGCCGCGCGCATGCGTCCGCGCACGCTGGCCGAAATGGTCGGCCAGGAACACATCTTGCGGCCCGGCAGCCTGCTGCCGCGCTTGGTGGCCGGCAATCGCTTCGGCAGCCTCATCTTTTACGGTCCGCCCGGCAGCGGCAAAACCTCGCTCGCTGAAGCCATCGCGCGCGCGACGAAGAGCCGCTTTGTGCGCGTCAACGCCGTCATGTCGAATGTTGCCGAGCTGCGCGACGTTCTGGCCGCGGCCCGCCGCCGGCCCGAGTCGGCCACGATTCTCTTCATTGACGAACTGCATCGTTTCAACAAGTCGCAGCAGGATCTGCTGTTGCCCGATGTGGAGGAGGGTACGGTGCGCCTGATCGGCGCCACCACGCATAATCCCGGTTTCTACGTCAATCCCACGCTCCTCAGCCGCAGTCATCTTTTCCGCCTCGACCCCCTGGCGCCGGCCCACGTGGTGACCGTGCTCAAACGCGCGCTGAACGATGCGGAGCGCGGCCTCGGCGAGCGTGGTTGCACCGCCCCCGACAAGGTGCTGCTTGACCTGGCGAACCTCTGCGATGGCGACCTGCGCCGGGCGCTTAATGCCCTCGAAGTCATCGTGCTCAGCCTGCGCAAGAAGACCGAGGTCACCTCTGCCGAACTGGAGATCTTCGCGCGCGAACGCCGCATCCGCTACGATGCCGATGAGGATGAGCACTACGATACCATCTCCGCCTTCATCAAGAGCTGTCGCGGCGGCGATCCCGATGCGGCGATGTACTGGCTCGCCAAGATGCTGGCCGGCGACGAGGACCCGCGCTTCATCGCGCGCCGCCTTGTCATCCTGGCGTCGGAGGACGTCGGGCTCGCCGATCCGCACGCGCTGCCGCTCGCCGTGGCCGCGCACCATGCTGTGGATTTTATCGGGTTGCCTGAGGCGGAACTCACCCTGGCCCACGCCACGCTCTATATCGCCACAGCGGCCAAGAGCAATTCGGCCAAGAAGGCGCTGGCCGCGGCGAAGGCGGCCATCGCCGAACAGCCCGTGCAGGCCGTGCCGATTGCTCTGCGCGACACGGGCGGCCAGGCGTCAAAGCGCATGGGCCACGGTCACGGCTATCTCTACAGCCATGAGTTTCCCGAAGCCATCTCCGGCCAGGAATACCTCGAAAAGCCCCTCACCCTCTACACGCCGAAAACGGCGGGCGCCGAAGCTGCCATCGCCGAGCGCCTGGCGCGCTGGAAGAAACTCAAGGCTGAATTGCAGCGCGGGGCGCGGCGCAAGCCGTGAACCAGCGCTGAGACTTCGACCCCTCCGGTTGATGCGAAATCCGCGTAAACCTCGAGGCGACAGGGGTGATGCGGCTTGCGGACCGGGTTGCCGGCGATAGGCTTGAGCGTCTTTCTTACCATGAAGCCCAACGCCTGTCTGCTGAAGCCGCTGCTGCTGGCGGCGCTGCTGGGAATCGCGGTGCCGTTGCTGGCCGATAATTCCACCCCGGTTTCGTCGCTGAAACCAGGTGTTACGAAAAAGCTCGACGTGAACAAGAACACGCCTCCGGCGCCGGAACCGAAGATCCCTGGAATCACCGTGGCTCGCGCCAAGAGTGGCTTCCTCGGCATTCTCGTGGAGGACGGCAAGTTCAAGATATCCTTCTACGATGCGAAGAAGAAGCCGGCGCAAGTGGATGTGGTCCGGGCGACCGCACGCTGGCCGGTGCACTACAAGGTCTTCGACGAGCGCACGGTGTTGAATCCAAACGCTGACGGCACGGCGCTGACGTCGCCCAAGTTCGTCCGACCGCCCTATATCTTCAAGCTCTACCTCTCCCTCCTTGTCGAAGGCAGTGACGACGCAGCCGAAAGTTACGTCATAGATTTCAGACAATAACGCCGGCTTTCTCATGCGGCGCATGGTGCCCGACAGGGTGCGACGAAGGACCCGGAGGGTGGGCGGACCTGTGCACAGCCCGCGGCGAAACCACCGCCCTCCGGGCGATTGACACCCGCCGAACTTCGCGAGACCGTGGGCGCCTTTTCACTCCGCTTGATCGGGTTCACCATGTCTGCCACTGCGTCCAATCCGCCGTTCGATTCCGTCGAGTCCGCCATTCAGGACATCGCCGGAGGCCGGCTGGTCATCGTGACGGATGACGAGGATCGCGAAAACGAGGGCGACCTCATCATGGCCGCGACCAGGGTCACGCCGCAGACGGTGAGCATGATGATCCGCTATGGCAGCGGCATCGTCTGTGTGCCGACGGTGGAGCACCAACTCAAGCGCCTCGGGCTCGGCCCGATGGTGGCGCACAACCGCGAGTCGCGGCGGACTGATTTCACCGTGAGCGTCGATGCCGCCGCGGGCATCACAACCGGCATCAGCGCCCACGATCGCACGCAGACCATCCTCATCCTTGCCGATGCCGAGACGCGTCCCGAACAGCTCGTACAACCGGGGCACGTCTTCCCCCTGCGCGCGCGGCCCGGCGGCGTGCTGGAACGCGCCGGCCACACCGAGGCGGCCGTCGACCTCGCGACCCTCGCCGGGATTTTCCCGGCCGGAGTGCTCTGCGAACTGGTCAATGACGACGGTACCATGCAGCGGCTGCCGGAGCTCAGTGAATTCAAGCGCAAATTCGGGCTGCGGATGATCTCCATCGCGCAGCTCATCGAATACCGCGTCAAACGCGACCAACTGATCGAACTCGTCTGCACCAAGCCGTTTCCGACGGAGTTCGGCGATTTTGTCCTGCACGTCTTCCGCGGCACGCTCGACAGCCGCCAGCACCTCGCGCTCACCATGGGGCAGCTCGGTCCCGAGCCGACACTGGTCCGCGTGCACAGCGAGAACCTGCTCAGCGACGTGTTTCGTGCCAAAGGCATGGGCAGCAGCCGCGCGGTCGTCGCCGCGCTCGAAACGATCGCCCGGGCCGGGCGGGGCGTGGTGCTCTATATGGAGCCGGCGAACGCGGCCGAGGTGTTGCTGCGCCGCCTCAACGCCGCGCCGGGCGAAACGATCTCGCCCATGAGCCTCCGCGACTACGGCACCGGCGCGCAGATCCTGCGGGCGCTGGGCCTCGGGCGGATCCGCCTGCTCTCCAACAGCACGCGCAAGGTCGTCGGCTTGGACGGCTATGGACTGGAGATCGTGGAGCAGGTGCCCCTGTGAGATTTCCGATTTTTGCCTGCCGATTTTCGATGGCCTGTGCTTTATCGTGCTCTGCACGCGTGAACCACCCGATGACTCCTCGCGGGCCTTATTCGGATTTCGGAACTCGGAGATTGAAGACACGATGAGCCTGCACGCACCCAAGACGCCGGCTGTCCCTGGTGCCGCCCTGACGGTAGGCATCGCCGCCGCGCGCTTTAATGAACGCCTGGTCGACGCGCTGCTGCGTCAAGTCCATGACCATTTGCGTGCGACCGGCGTGCGGGAGCGCCGAATCACCGTCGTGCGGGTCCCGGGTTCGAATGAACTGCCCAGTGCCGTCCAGATGCTGTGCGCACGCCACCGGCCTGATGTCTGCATCGCCCTGGGGGTCATCATTCGGGGCGAAACCCTGCATTATGAGCTGGTGGCCGAAGCCGCCTCCCAAGGTTTGGTGCGCGTGGCGCTCGCGGCGCGCACTCCCGTCATCAACGGCGTGATCGTCGCGGAGAACGAGCGGCAGGCCGTGGCGCGCTGCGTGGGCCGCATCAAGCGCGGCGCGGAGTTCGCGCAGGCCGCGCTCGTGATGGCCGCCCTGAAACGAAAGCTGTCGCGATGAGCAAGGGCCAGTACGCCGAGCGCCGCGGCGGCCGCGTGGCCGCCTTGCAGTATCTTTACGCGTGGAGCCTCAACACGCCGGCTGACCTGGCCGACGACTTGAGGGTGTTTTTCGAGGGTCAGGAGAAGCCGCGCGACCAGTATGCGTTCGCCGAGGAGCTGATTCATGGCACGATCGAACACGTGGGCGAGATTGACGCCCGGATCCGCGCACTGACCCAGAACTGGGAGTTCGATCGCATCGCGAAGATCGACCTCGCCATCCTGCGCCTGGCCATCTTCGAAATGCTGTACCGGATGGACATCCCGCCCGTCGTCTCGATCAACGAAGCCATCGATATCTCCAAGCAGTTCTCCAATGCCGACGCCAAGCGGTTCATCAACGGCATCCTCGACAAGCTGAAGGGCGATTTGGGCCGCGACGCCCGCAAGGCGGCGGAATGAATTTTGCCACGGATCGCACGGATCAACACGGATTCATGGCTTTTCCTCCGTGTCCATCGGGGTAATCCATGGTTGACTCTTCCCGATGCTTTCTCTCCTCGCCAGATTCCGGGACGGTCTGACCAGGACGGCCCGCGGGATCGCCGACAAAACCAAGTCGCTGTTTGCCGGGCGGACCATCGACGCCTCGTCGCTCGAGGCGCTGGAGGAAGCGTTGTACACGGCTGACTTTGGCGTCGCGACCACCACGGAGATCCTCGAGGAGATCAAACGCGCCCATCAGAAGGAGCGGGAACTCCGCGGGCAGGAGGCCGCCGCCATCGGCGCCGCCGTGTTGCGGCGCGTGCTGGCGGGCAGCGAAGGCCGGCTCAACGGCGGGGACGGGCCCGACTCGGCCAAGGCTTCGACGGGCACGCCGCCGGGCCGTCCGCCGGATGATGATGGCGGCTTATCCGGCGAAGCCGTGGCGAAGGCGGATCGCGTCCGGCCGCCCAATCCCGTGGTCATCTGCCTCATCGGCGTAAACGGATCGGGCAAGACCACCACGGCGGCCAAGCTGGCCTGGATGCTCAAGCAGGATGGCAAGTCCGTGACCGTGGCCGCGTGCGACACGTTTCGCGCCGCGGCGATCGAACAGCTTCGGACCTGGACGCAGCGGCTCGACCTGGAGCTGATCGCCGGCCAGCGGGGCGCCGACGCCGCTGCGGTGGCGTTCGACGCCTGGCAGGCCGCGAAAGCGCGCGGGCGTGACTGTCTCGTTATCGACACCGCCGGGCGTCTGCACACCAAGGGCAACCTGATGGAGGAGCTGACAAAAATCCGCCGCGTGCTGCAGAAAAACGACCCCGCCGCACCGCAGCATGCCTGGCTGGTGATCGACGGCTCGCTCGGCTCCAACTCCATCGAGCAGGCGAAGGTTTTCCACCAGAGTTTTGGTCTGACCGGCATCGTGGTGACGAAGCTCGACGGCACCTCGCGCGGCGGCGCCATCGTGGGCATCTGGCGCGAGCTGAGGCTGCCGATCTACTTTGTCGGCCTCGGCGAGCAGGCGGAAGACTTGCAGCCCTTCAGCATCGACAACTACGTCAAGGCCATCTTCGGGCTGGAAGAGTAGGGCGCGGCAATCGGGCCATCCGCCCCGGTCTTGCAGCTCAGATTTTGAACGTACGGCGGTACAAACTCAGCTGTTCAGCACCACCCATTGGCCACGCATGACGTCACCATCCGTCTCGGTCGGCGGCGCCAAAGGGTGGCCCTGGTTTCTCGTCGCGGTTCCCGGCCTTGCCCTGCGGACTCACATGGATAGCATGGCATGGTCATGGGCCTTTCGGTGCATTATCGCCTCAGTGCCAGTGAGGGGTGCGACGCGGGGACAGCACTTCGGTTGATGGAAGCTGCGCGGCGGGAGATGCTGGGCCTGCAGCGCGAGGGACGGGTTGAGCAGGTGCTCGAGATCTCGGACCAAGGCGGGGATTTGCAGCGGTTCGGGACGGTTTGGCTGACGCGGGCGAAGCGCGGGGATTCCGACACCAAGTACGGCGTCGAAGTGAGACCGGAGGAAGGATTCATCTTTCCGATCATGATCGGCGAGGACTGCGAACCGCTCTGGCTCGGGCTCTGCCGGTACCCGCAGACGGTGGGAGCTGGGGGGAAAGCGCTGCCCACCCGGCTCGGCCGGGGCTGGCGTTTTAGCGGCGCCTGCAAAACGCAGTATGCGAGCCTGCACGGTTGGCCGCATTTTTTGCGCTGCCACACTGGCGTCATCGACCTGCTGGCGCGCTGCCGGTCGCGGGGTGTCCGGGTGAAGATCAACGACGAGGGCGGGTATTGGCCACGACGGTCACTGACCACCCTCCAACGCAAGCTCGACGAAATGAATGGACTTGTGGCCGCCACGGCCGGCGCGCTCAAAGACGCGGTCGAGGAACAGGAAAAACCTGGCTCCATCGAGTCTCCCATCTTCCAGCACGCCAAGTTTGAGAAACTGGAGGCGGAGAGCGCCAGCCGGCACGGGGAGAAACTGAGACAGGTAGTGGCCGCGGTTCGCGCCGGCCTGCGGGACGCCCCGCAAAGGCACAGCGGCTGAAGGAATCGCGGCTCGGGCCGGGTGGAGAATGAATCTCCGGCCGGATAGGAGGGGTCCGGCGGCTAGAACGCCAGCGTGAGCCCGCCGTAGAGGCCGCGGCGCTGGCCGAATTGCGGGGCGCCCACGCCGATGCCGGAGCCGTCGCGCAGTTCGTAGACCTCGTCGAAGACGTTCACCACGTCGAGGCGGGCGATAAGTTCCCGCCTGCCGCCGAGTTTGAAGGTGTGTTGCGCGCCGAGATTGACCGGGTGATATCCGGGCAGGTGGTCGGTGTTGGCGAAGCCGCGGCGCAGACCGCTGCCGTAGAGGAAGTCGACGGAGACAGTGGTGCCGTCGAACCGGCAGGAGGCGCCGGCGGAGACGGTGAACTGCTGGTCGTGGTCGAGGTGCACGTCGTGCGCGGCGATATAGCCGAGTTCGTCGGGTTCGAACTGGAATTCACCGGAGACGATCCCACGCCCGGTCGCGCGGCTCGCGGCGAAGTTGGCGTAGGCGGAGAAGCCGTCCTGGGCGTAAGTGGTGGCAAGCTCGGCGCCGTAGATGCGACCACGCTGGTAGTTGAAGGGAGAGAAAATAAGCGCCTGTCCGAACTGGCCTTCGTCGAGAAGATCGGTGGGACGCTTGTAGTAGCTGTCGAGCGTGGCGGTGAAGGAGGAGGTGAACTGGTGCGAGAGGCCGGCGTCAAAGTAGTGGGCGCGTTCGGAGCGCACGAGCGAACTGCGAGCGACGGCGGGCGCGTTGGTGGTGCCGGCGAAAAGGGCGATATCGGAGACCTGCACCAGTTCCAGCGGCGGCGGTGTGAAATAGCGCGCATACCCGGCATGCAGGCTGGTCGTGTCGGTCAACTGGTAGACCAGGTTCAACCGCGGGCTGAGCTGGCCCTCCTTGAGGTAGCTCTGCGAGAGGTCGGCGCGGGCCCCGTAATTGATCGTCAGCCCGGCAACGGGGTTCCATTCGTCCTGCACATAGGCGCCATAGAGCCAGCCCAGCTTGCGGTGATGGTTGGGAATGTCGTAGGGCGTGGTGGAGGTCTGATCGCCGCTGTCGTCGACGGGGAAGACCGCCGTGGTGGTGCGAATGCCGGCGTTGTTGGCCGTGACCAGCGCACCGCCGCGCAGGGTATGCGTCGCGGCGGCCGACCACTTGAGGTCGGCCTCGAGGCCGCTGCCCGCGAGGGAGCGGCGCACGTCGCTGGCCACGCCGTTAAAGATAAGATCCCCGGCGCGGTCGGGGGTGAAATGCACGAGACTGTAGCGGGCGAATGCGGAGAACTGCGCGCTGAGGTCGCTGACGGTCTTTTGGTAGGCGAGGATGGC
>JBGOXZ010000056.1:0-11046 GCA_041479395.1 Opitutaceae bacterium | reverse complement strand
CTGTGATCCCGCTCGCCGACACCACCCAGGTCCAGCCGGACCGGACGATTTCGCCGCGCGACGGCATGATCAAGGACGGCCTCGAGCCACAATACTTCGAACTCGGCCGGCGCGCGCTCGAACTCATCCTTTTCTCCGGCCGCCTCTGCGACAAGCCGCACTACCATGACATGCTCGACCTGCCCTGCGGCCACGGTCGGGTCCTGCGCTGGTTGCGGGCGCACTACGACTACGCCCGCATCACCGCCTGCGACCTCGACCATGATGCCGTCGATTTTTGCCGCGACCGGTTCCGGGCGGAGGGCGTCTACTCACAACCCGACCTGGCGCAGCTGTCGTTTCCATTGCAATTCGAGCTGGTCTGGTGCGGTTCGCTGCTCACGCACCTGAGTCAGGAGCGGTGGCTGGCGGCGTTGGATTGTCTCGTGCGCTGGACGCGCGAGTATGGCGTGATCGTCTTCACCACCCAGGGCCGCAGCTACACCAGCCTGCTCGCGCGCGGCCGCAGGAACGTCGCCGAAAACATCGACAAGTCCGCGCTGCTGGCGGAATTTGCCCGGAGCGGCTTCGCCTACGAGCGGTACTTCGAGCCGGAGCACGGCGACTATGGCGTGGCCGTGACGTCGCCCGAATGGGTGGGACGCGCGCTCCAGCGGCATCCCGACGTCATTCTCCGCGCCTACCTCGAGGAGGCCTGGGGCATGCAGGACGTGGTCATCCTCTACAAGAAGACGGGCCACTACGAGCCGGTCCTCGGCACTCCGGCGACACCACCGCTGGGTGCGACGGCGCCGTGGTCCGTCCGCCTGCGCCGGCTGCTCGGCCACCGCCCCGCGGCAACTCCGCCTGCACGATGACGATGTCGTCGAGGTGCAGGCCGCAGTAGACGCGGTCGCCCTCGTGGAACGCCTTTTGCATCGCGCTCTTGTTCGCCGCGAGCGCATGCAGCTGCGTGCCATTCTCGGTCACCAGGAGCAGCTGATCCATGGCGCCCTGGAAAATCTCCTCCTCGATCCGGGCGATGAAGACGTTGACGGCGTGCACGCGCCGTTTCGAAATATAGATCGTCTCCGGGCGGATGGAGACGAGCACGGAGCGCGCCTCGGTGCCAACCCGCCTAGTGCCCGTGGTTGGCGGCCGCCGCGGCCTTCGCCGCCTTGGCTTCCTCGACCACCTTCCTCTCAAACTCGGCCGGCATCTCCTCGTAGTGGCTGAACTTTTCCGCATGCAGGCCGCGGCCGCCGGTGAGCGAACGCACGACCGTGCCGTAGTGGTGGAGTTCCGCCGCCGGCACGAGGGCGCGCACGACCTGCAGGCGCCCCGCGTTGTCCATGCCGAGGATCTTGCCGCGGCGGCCCGACAGGTCGCCGACGATCTTGCCCAGGCAGTCCTCCGGCACCTTGATCTCGAGTTCGTGGATCGGCTCGAGGAGGCAGGGCCGCGCGTTCATGAACGCCTCCTTGAAGGCAAAGTAGCCGGCGATCTGGAAGGCGATGTCCTTCGAGTCCACCGGGTGCATCTTGCCATCGTAGAAATCGATCATCACGTCCACGACGCGGTAGCCGGCGAGGATGCCCTCCGTGCAGGCGGTGTTCACGCCCTTCTCGACCGACGGCACGAACACGCGGTCGACGTTCTGGCCGGAGAGCGACTCGGTGAACTCGACGCCGCTGTCGCGCGGCGCGGGCTCGAGGCGCATCCACACCTCGGCGAACTGGCCGGCGCCACCGGTCTGCTTCTTGTGCCGGTATTTCGATTCGGCCTTGTGGCGGATGGTTTCGCGATAGCGGATGCGCGGCGGGATGAGCTCGATGTCGATCTTGTAGCGGCGCTTCAACCGCTCAAAAAGCACCTCAAGGTGGAGCTCACCCTGGGCGGAGATGATGGTCTGGTGCAGCTCGCCGTCGACGCGGGACTCGAACGCCGGGTCCTCCTCGTGCAGAGCGGAGAGGCCGGCGGCCAGCTTGTCCTCGTCGCCGCGGGAGTTGAGCTTCAGGGCGGCCGAGGTGTAGGGCTTGGGATAGCTCACCTTGGGCAGCACGACGACATGCCGCGCGCCGCACAGCGTGTTGCCCGTGTGGGTGTCCCGGAGTTTGACGGCGGCGCCGATGTCGCCGGCGGTGAGCGCGTCGACGGGGGTCCGCACCTTGCCGTTCAGGCGGAACAACTGGCCGATGCGCTCGGTGACCCGGCGGTCGCTGTTGTAAAGATCCATGCCGGTGTGCACGTCGCCGGAATAGACGCGGAGAATCGAGAGGTCGCCGCTCAGCGGATCGGACAGCGTCTTGAAGGCGAAGGCCACCGGCTCCTTGCCGGTCAGGCTGACCTCGCAGGGCTGGTCCGCCGCGTCGGTGGCCGACACCGTGGCGCGATCGACGGGTGACGAGCCGAAGCGCGCGATGAAATCGAGCAGCCGCGCCACGCCGACGTTGCTTTCCCCGGCGGTGCAAAACAGCGGAATGAACACCTGCTTCTGCACGGCGGGATGGATCCCGGTGCGCATGACCTCCTCCGAGAGGCTGCCCTCGGCGAAATATCTCTCCAGCAGCGTGTCATCGGACTCCGCGATGTGCTCGATGAGCTCCTTGTGCAGGACCTCCACGCGCTGCTTCCACGCGTCCGCCACCGGCACCTCCGTGTACTTGCCCGAGCGGTCGGCCGCGTAGGTGCAGATTTCGCTGCGGAGCACGTCGAGCACCTGGTTGAAGCCCGGCCCGGGGTTGACCGGCACCTGCATCGGGAAAACCTTCGCCCCGAACCGCTCGCGGATTTCCTCGACGAGGAGATCGTAATCCACGTTTTCCTTGTCGAGGGCGTTGACGACGATGATCTTCGGGATGCCGAACTGGGTGGCGTACTCCCACATCATTTCCGTGCCGACGCCGATGCCGTGGCTGGCGTGGATGACGACGACCGCAAAATCGACGACGCGGAGGGCGTTGAGCGCTTCGCTGCTGAAGTCGAGGTAACCCGGACTGTCGATGACATTGAGCCGGCGGCCCTGCCACTCGAGGCTGAGCGGCGTGGCATGGATCGAGATCTGCCGCTGCTGCTCGCCCACATGGTAATCGGAAACCGTCGAGCCCTGGACGATGCCGCCCATGCGGCGAATGACGTCGCCGCACATGAGCATCGCTTCCGCCAGCATCGTTTTGCCCGAGGTGGCATGACCCACGATCGTGAAGTTCCGAATATCCGCAGGCTGATAGGATTTCATAGACGAATCATTTGATCTCGCCCGGGGGTACTGAGCCGGTTTCCGGGGACAAGTACGGTCGAGGCTGCAGGATGCGCAGGCAAGGTGAAAGTCTGTTTTTTGGGGCCGGCGCAGCCATTAGCTATGGTTGCAGGGCGGAGGAGAAGGTTAATCTGGTCTCTCGGACCAATTCGATGCCAGTCGGACGTCGTCGGCCGACTCGGCCGGAAGCCACGGGCGGATGTGCCCCCCGCCAGCCGGTCCCGGCCGCGGCAGCACGAGCTCCGCGCGGCGCCGCGGCTTCAGACGGGAGACGCATGCCGCGCCATCCGACCGGCCCGCCTCCGGACCGCCGTCGCTCCAGGGTCGGAAACGATGCGCTGCGCCGTGCGGCTCCCGCAGTCTGGCGGTCCCCTTTGAAAATCGGCCCGAAATGCCTAGCGTCCGCTACGGATCGGCCACCGGCCGCCCCACTGCACTCCTCCTTCTCCCATGATGACGCAGGATTATGAGATCACCTCGTTTTTCATTCTGGCTGCGATGTTCGAGCTGCTCGAACGCTGGCGACCGGCGCGCGAGATCGACCGCTGGAGGGATTTGAAGATCGACGTCTTTGCCTTTGCGCTGGCCGTCGCGATGAACCGCGTTTCCCATTATTCGATCACCCGGCTGGTGGAGGACGAGGCACCGGTTTGGCTGCGCGGCGGCCTGCATTCCCTGCAGGGCCTGCCGGCGGGTGTGCGCATCTTCCTGGCGATCGTATGCGTCGATTTCACCATTTACTGGCTGCATCGCGCGCAACACCGCTACGATCTGCTGTGGCGCACGCACGCCTGGCACCATTCCATCGAGCAGCTCTATTGGTTCTCGGGATTCCGCACGAGCTTTCTGCAGTCGTTCCTGTACAACATTCCCCAGGCGGCCGTCCCGATGCTCGTGTTCAATCTGAGCCCGCTCGAGGCCGGCCTCGGCTACTCCATCGCCCTCCTCATCCAGTTCTGGGAACACACCAACATCGACGTGGAAATCGGGTCGCTGAAATATCTCATCATCACGCCCGCCTACCACCGCGTGCACCACTCGGCGTCGGACCTTTGCCGCAGGAACTTCGGCACCACCTTCAGTCTCTGGGATCGGATGTTCGGGACGTACGTGAGCCCCGACACGGTGTCCGCCACGACGCCGCTGGGCCTGGGCGAACCCGTGGAGAAGAAGAAAATCCCGCGCATGCTCCTCGGGGTCTGATGAATCCCTTGCTGCCGCCGGCGCCGAAGGCCGTTTCCAGCCACTGAAGTCCCCGCGGGGTACCATCCCCCAGTGCCCGTCTCCCCTTCGCGCCCGGATCCTCCCGCGATTGCCGGCTGCGCCGGCATGCGACGAACCACCTGCGCTGTGCTTACGGCAACAGCAGGTCGAGCAACGATCGGGTCAGCATCACGTAAAGCTGGCTCGCGTTGGGCTTGTTGAGGGTGCCGCCGATGACAAACGGCTCGCGCAGTTTCATGTAGCCCAGATCATCGCGTTCCCCTGACAGCACCGGCAACTTGGCCCGGGAAATCTTGTTCTCCACCGCGCCCATCACTCCCATGTTGATGCGCACCTGCATCGCCTGGTTGAACAGGCTCCTGGCCGGATCGTAGGTGATCAGCCCGTCGCCCTGCAGACGCACGTTCGGGGAGACCAGCGCGAAATCGGCGAGTTTGAGGTTGAGCGACTGGTCCCGGGAGAGGCGCACGTTGAGCTGGTCAAACTGGAGTTGGGCCAGCTGGCCGGCCAGCTCCGCCGTGACGTCGGCGCGCGTGGCGAGGTTCTCGACTTTTTCGCCCAGGCTGCCGAGGAGACGGGCGGCAAGCGACACCGCCGCCGCCTCCTGCTGCAGGCCGCGGAAGACCCCCTTGCGGCTTTGCAGGACGACCTCGCCGCGCGTGTGCTCCATCAGTTCCGCCAGCGTGCGCCCGGTGCCGGTGGCCTGGCTGCGGATGTTGAACCGCCCTTCGACCGCCGGGGGCCTGCCCGGAGAGATGGCCTTGAACAACGGCCCGACCTCGAAGTCCCGCACGTTGAGATCAATTTTCGACGTGTAGGGCTCTGGTTCGCCCGCGGCATATCGAACCTCGGTGTCAAGCAGGAGCTGCCCGTCCGTTCCCAGCTTGCCGGTGATCTTCTCCGCCATCAGCCGCTGCGGATCGATCGTGACGCGGCCGGTGAGCCCGCTGATCTCGGTGTTGCGGCCGTAAATGAGCGACTTTACGTCGAGCGTCACCTGGCCGGTGAGACCGGCCCAGGGAGCCGCCGGTGTCGCGAGCGAAGCGGGCGGCGGCAGGTTCACGGGCGGGGTCGTCGTCCTTCCCGCTTCCTCCTGCGCACCGCCCTCGGGTTTCGGGACCGGCGGGCCGGCGGGCTTGTCCGGCGCTTTTGCGGGAACCGGCGCAGCGAACGCGCGCACCAGCTCCAGCATATCGTCGATTACGAAATGCTGACCGGAGATCCTGGCGTCGAGGGACCGGCCACTTTCAGCGGGGCGCAAGGTGGCCGCCAGGGTCAGGTCAGATCGCTCGCCCGCGCGGTCGATGAGCAGCGGCACCTGCACGGCAACTTCACCCTTCTCGCTGAGGCCGGCGCGAAACGACAGGTTGACCACGGGCAGCGGCTCGCGGTTCGTCGGCGCAACCAGCCCGTTGAGCGTCAACCGGCCTTCACCGAGCAGGTCGTGATCAAAGGAGAACTTCGCCTCCCCGCTGATCTTGCCCTGCGCGGGAGGCGTGCAACCGGCCATGAACGGCTGGGCGGCAAGTGCGGGCACCGACATTTCGAACGTCGCCGTGCCCCGCACCTTGGGTTGGGCGAGATCCGGCCAAAGGTTGGCCTCGGCCTGGGCGGAAAACAGGGAGGTGCCCGCCGCGTCGCTCGCGCGCAGCGCGGCCAGCCGGGCCGTCACGCCCTGCGCCGTGCAATCGACCACCGGCTCAAGCTCGATCGTCAGATCCCTCACCATCACGCGGCCGGCGTTAATCGCGGAGAATCTCTCGACGCGCAGCGGCGCCGCCGCGGCGGCATGCAGCGTCTCCCCCTGCGTCCGCACCGCCAGCTCGCCCGGCATGATGTCGCCTTGCAGTTCGAGCGAATCGAGGTACGGCCGCAGCACGCCCAGCGGGATGCGTCCGATTTTCACCCGCAGCACTTCACCCGACCGCCCCGACAGGGTGGCGAAGTTCCACTCGGCGAGATTGAAGCGGAAGGCCTCATCGGACGACAATTCCAGGAGCGCGCGCCCCTCGGGCGTGAAGACATGCGCATCCAGACGATCAACCTGCATGGTGCCGCTCGATAGCGACCATGCCACCGCGCCATGCGCTTCCACCGGGCCGACCGGCGCATAGGCCGCGAGCAGCGTCGGCAAGATGGCTTCAAAACTCGCCTGCATGGTCGTCGCGGACTTTGCCCCCGACCGCAGGCTCATTTCACCGCGGGCGTTGAGCCAGTCGTCGGCTGCCGTCTCCAGCCCCAATTTGCCCACTTTGATCCGGGTTTCCTCCTTCGAATGCTCGATCTCGGCCTCAACGCTGACGTCACTGGCCGGAAGGAGGACACGACCGGCCTGCGCCACGGCGAGCCCCCGCACGGTGAGCGGCGAGGTGGTGCGCAGCCAGACCCGCCCGCCGTGCAAAGAGGCAACGAAACCACCTCTCACCTCGTCGCCCTCTACGTCGAATGCCGGTGTGAACGGCCGGATCCACGCCAGCGGCAAACCTTCGACGGTCACTTCCAGCAATTCCTTCTCGGGATTCGCCGCGGCCAGCTTGTGGGAAGCGAGCTCGATGGAGAACGGCTGGATGGCATGCAGCGACAGCACCGGCTTGCGGCCGGTGATATGCGCGACCAGCTCGCTGACCTGCACGTGACCGCGGCCATAGTCCAGGTCGAAGGAGGTGGCGGTGCTGAGCTTGCCGAGTTCGCGCAGACGCCGGTCGACGACCTCGAGCTGGTCGACTTCGCCGGCAAGCCGTCCCGCCAGTCGCACGTCCCGGGTGGCGGAATTCACTTCAAACCGACCTTCCCCGACCGCCGTGAACTCGGGCAGCGTCGCTCCGAGCACAAACGGCGCCACCTGTCGTTTGCTGGCCTGCACCTGCCACGACCCTGTCAGCTTCGCCGAATCGGCCACATAGTCGATGAGCAGACTGAGGACGCGGTTTTCCGCTCCCCCTTCCAGCGAATTCAGCGTGAGCGCATACGTCTCGCCCGTTGCGGTGCGCGCCAGCGTCACGTCCGCCTGCAGGCGGGTGGGTGCCGGCACGCGGGGGCCGCTCGCCACCGCCTCGAGATGGGCCCCGACGCGCTGCAGGACGGACCGGCTGTTGACCGCCGCCGTCAGCGCGCCCTTCATCTCGACCTTGTCAACCGGAGCAGTCGAATCGGGATTTTGAATAACCGCGTCCAAATCGAATTTCGCCTCCTGCCCCGGGGCGATGCGACCGCCGGTCAGCTTCAATCGCAGATGCCCCGGCGGTCTGCCCGGCGCCAGCGGGAAAACTACTTCCACATCCTCGCTGCGCGTCTCCAGCACAATCCCGACCAGCGGGAGAAGGTATTTGAAGAGTCCGTCGAACGCCGGTGGCCGGCCAATTTGAACGGCAGAAGGTGGTGCTGGTGCCTGCGCCGGCACTTTGACAGAGGACTCTGGAACGTCAGCGGTGCTCCCGCCTTGGGCTGAGGGCGCGGCGAGACCGGTCAAATCCACTTTCAAGCCTTCGACACTGGCATCGCGAACGATCACCCGGTGGTGCGCGACAGCGCCCCACAACGAAATGTCCGCTCTGGCCGCGGCGAGCACTACCCGGGTGCCCGGCTGTTCAAAGCGCAGATTGCGGACCGTGATGAAACCAGTCCATATGTCCAGCCTCTCCACTTCAAATCTTAGTCCAGGCCGGCCAGCCACTGCCGCAACCACCGCCCAGCGCTGAACCGCCGGGATGAACGCCGCGACCACGACAAGGGCGGCCGCCACGATCACCGCGGCAACAGAAACGAGCAGGCCCCGGGGAATTTTCACGGTTGAAGCGAAGATTCAGAAAAACGCCACAATTGGCAACCTTCCGACCACGGGATGCGGCATAAGTGCCGTCAGACGAAGATCATTCCTCCGGTCGCCCTGGATTCGCCCTGTCGGATTTTGCGGCCGATTTGGGCTCCCGGGCAACCCGATCGATTCGATCATGGACTTACATATTCGTCGGCCTGGCCGACGGCCCGACGCATGCCGGCAAGCGCGACGTTATAGCCGTAATAGGCCTGCAACTGGTTCAAGCGCGCCTCCGTGAGCGCCACCTGGCTCGTCAGCACGTCGAGTTGGGTGGCCGTGCCCGCGCTGTAGCGGACGTTGGCCAGTCGCAGCGCCTCCTGCGCCTGCTCGACGACCTTGTTGGACGCCTCGACGAGTTCCCAAGCCTCGACCAGCGAGGAGTAGGCGCGGCGCACTTCGACCTCGACCGCGAGCGTCACCTCGGCGAGCGACAGCTTGGTTTGCTCAAGTTGCGATCTGGCCTGGATCACGCGACCGGCCGTGGCGCGCCCATCGAAGATGTTCCACTGCGCCTGGAGACCGGCGATCCACCCGTCCCGGCGGCCGTTCCACCCCGCCGACGTCGCGCCCCGCGTCCAATTGTAGCTGCCGACCAGGTCAACCTCGGGCATGTAGCCGGCGCGGTTGGTCCTGACGTTCTGCTCGCCGGCGTCCTGGAGCTTGGCGAGCCGCTGCAGCTCGGGGCGATTGGCGTGGGCGGCGGCCAGTGCATCGGTCAACTGGTAGTTTGCCTGCGCGCCAACCTCAAGTGAGCCGGCCAACTCGGGCACCTTGGTGACATTGGCGCCGTAGGTGGTGACAAATCCCAGCACCTGGCGCAGCTGCTCGATGGCAATGCGGTAATCGTTGCGCGCTTGAATGAGCGGCGGCCGGCCGTTGGCCAGCGCGACCTCGGCGCGCAGCACCTCAAAGTTGGACGTGGTGCCGGCGTCGAAGCGGCTCTTGGCGTCCTTCAACTGCTGTTCGAACAGATGCACATTCTCCTCCTGCACCTTGATTTTCTCCCGGGCAAGCAGCACACCGTAGAACTGGGTGCGCACCGCCAGAAGCTGCTCATTGATGATGCCCCGCAGCTCAAGCACGGCGGCCTCGCGGGTGAGCCGGGCGCCTTTCACCGAGGCGATCACCCCGCCGCCGGCATAGATCACCTGGCGGGCCTGCAGCGCGATGCTCCAGGCGCGGTCGTTGTCCGGCGGGGCATAGGAGGAAATGTCCCGGGCGTTGCCGGTGTAGCTGCCGGCGGCGCTCACGTTGGGGATCTGCCGCGCCTGCACCTGGATTTCAACCCCCTCCTGCTGCTTGATGCGCTCGCGCGCCTGCCGGATGGTGAAGTTGTTTTCCAGCGCAAAGACGATGGCGTTCTTGAGATCGAGCGTATCGGGCACCGCCTGCTCCGGATTGGGCACGGCGTGAAGGCCGGCCGTGGCGAGGCTGATGGCCGCGGCAAGGACAGATCTTGTTACCAGAGGTTTCATGGACGTGCGGGGAATGGTGTGAAGCGATCAGGCGGTTGGGTGCGACGGGGCTTTGAGCTGCGGCGCAACGGCGGCGGCGCCGGACTTCTGCCAGTCGGCGTGGTGGTCGCGAGCGAGCAGGGTGTAGGCGGTGGGCACGACAAACAGGGTGAAGAGCGTGCCGACGCTCATCCCCGTGGCAATGATGAGCCCCATGTGCTGGCGGCTCACGGCGCCCGCCCCGGAGGCGAACACCAGCGGCATGACGCCGAGCACCATGGCGGCCGTCGTCATGAGAATCGGGCGGAGGCGCACGCCGGCGGCCTCCTCCACGGCCGCCCGCCGGCTCCGGCCCTCGCCCTGCAGCTGGTTGGCGAACTGCGTGATGAGAATGCCGTGCTTGGTGACGAGGCCGATCAACGTGATGAGACCCACCTTGGTGTAGATGTTCAGCGAGAGGCCGTGGAAGCCGATGCAGATGAAGGCCAGCGCTCCCGAGACCGCCAGCGGGGCGCTGAGCATGATGATGAGCGGGTCGCGAAAGCTCTCAAACTGCGCCGCCAGCACGAGGAAGACGATGATGACGGCGAAGGTCAGCGTGACGAGAAACGTGCCGCTTTCCTGGACAAACTGTCGCGACTGGCCGCCGTAGTCGGCCGAGTAGCCTTCGGGAAAGATCTCGCGGGCCTTGGCGTTCAGGAAATCGAGCGCCTGCCCCTGCGTGATGCCGGGCTTGGGCACCAGCGTCAGGGTGGCCGCATTGAGCTGCTGGAAGCGATTCAGCGCCTGGGGTTGCGCCTTATAACTCACCGAGGCCAGGGTCGACAGCGGCACGAGCCCGCCCTTGCCGGTCCGGATATAGTAGCTGCCCAACTGGTCGGGATTGAGACGAAAGATGCGTTCGACCTGCGGGACAACCCGGTAGCTCCGGCCCTGAATGTTGAAGAAGTTGACGTAGTTGCCGCCGAGCAGGGAGCCCAGATCGGCGCCAAGTTGGGCCATGCTCACGCCGAGGGTGGCCGCCTTGTCGCGGTCGACGTCGATGTAAGCCTGGGCTTGATCGAACTTGAGGCTGCTGTCGGCGTAGACGAACATGCCGCTTTTGACGGCTTCCTGAACGAGGGCGTCCGCCACCTGGGCGATGCGGGCGGGGTCATCGGTTGAAACCGCGATAAACTGCACGTTGGCGCCACCGGCACCGGGGAGCGGAGGCCGCAGGAAGGCCAGCATGCGCAGGCCGGCCACGCTGCCCAGCTTCTGGGTCACCTCCGGCAGCAATTGCATGGTGGTGCGCTTGCGCTGATCCCAGGGCG
>JBGOXZ010000055.1:0-11057 GCA_041479395.1 Opitutaceae bacterium | reverse complement strand
TATTAGATGACAAAGAGCCCGGAAGACGGTGGCAGAATGTCATCTATAGGATGACAATGGCATTGCGGTGCCGGCAGAGCCCTCCGTGCGCATGCGAACGAGCAGATCCTTACCTTGAATAGCCCCGCCGCCGCTCCTCGAGCGATGGCGCGGCAAATCCGCGCGACTCACCGATCCTGGCTCTTCGCCCGACGCAGACGCATCAGCAGATCTTTGCTTTGCACGGAGTCGCCGACCGCGCCGAGGATTTCCTCCACCACGCCGCCGACCGCGGCGTAGACGGTGGTCTTCATCGCCTCGAGCGTGACCCGCCTTCGTCCCGCGGCGGCGGGACTACGGCGAGGCAAGGCAGCTTGTGCTCAATCACGCTGAATTACTTCGCGCGTAGCCGGGCTAAAAGATCCTTGGATTCCACGGTATCACCGACCCGCGCAAGAATCTCCTCAATGCGGCCGTCCACGGGAGCATAAACGGTTGTCTGCATTGTCATGGCTTCAATGACCAACAGTTTATCGCCTTTCGCCACTTCGCGCCGACGCTCACCACGAGCGTTGAAATCATGCCGGGAATCGGCGCGCCGATCTGCAGCGGATCGCCCGGGTCGGCCTGGGCGCGGGGCCGGGCTTTAATCTGCACCGAGGCGTCGAGCACGAAGGTCTCGCGCGGCCGGCTCCTTTCCCTCCCGTCCCCGTCTCCGCTCGATCAGCTCAAGAAGCTTTTCCCCGGCCGCATCCGCATCAAATCGGTATTCCTCCAGCGATCTGCGATATTCGTTCAAATGCCGGAAGAAATGGTCCACCGCTTCCTTCGTGGGCTCTTCGGAAAAGTCCCCGAAATTCGACTGCCTGATCCGCGTGGCGTTCCACGTCTGTTCGAATTCGTTTTTCAGCGGGATCCCGAAAAACGGCTTCTTCAGCCAGACGGCCTCCGACATCAGCGACATCCCGGTGGTGCCCATGACCGCCTTACAGGCACCCAATTCACCGGGCATGCGGTCGCTGAACACCCGGTAGGTAAGGTTGCCGTCGGTGGCCGCCGTATTGTAGCCATAAACCAGGAATTGCTGATCGGTCCGTTTTAGAACCTCCAGGAACCGCAAATTCGGGCGCTTCAGGTAGACCAGCACCTTGGGCCCGGTCGTCGGCCGGAGCTGCCGGATCTCGTCCTGGACGACGGGGGGCACCACATGCACCTGGCGATCGTCCGTTGCAAACGGGGTGAAGGCCATGATCACATAATGTTCAGCCCGCCGCACGACGAGTCTTGTCGCGGTCTTCGTGATCCACGCCGACCATCCGCATCCTTTGGGCACCGGGAGGTGGAAATAAAGCAGCGCATGCTGGTTGTCGAAACTCACGACCGGGACTTTGAGCGAGCGGGCGATGAGCGGCGCGATGGGTTCAAAGTTCACGATCAAAACGTCCGGCGAGAATTCCGCCAATTGGCGCCGCAGCCCTTTCCAACTCTTGGCGTAGTAAGCCAGCACGCCGAAATTCTGGAGCAGGGATTTCAGCAGGGAGAGCCGGCCCTGGCCGTCGTAACAATGTTTGATGCCTCTGATGCGGATCAAATCGTAGTCCGCCAGCTGACCGATGGACTGGCCGTAGGTGACCACCTTCAGGTTGTGACCGGCCCGTTGCAGCACGGGCAAGATGGCTCTCGCCAAAGAGCCGTGGCCCCGACCTTCGCCAGATAGCGCGTAAATGATGTTCACGTTGCAGGGTCGTCAAATCCACTCCCTCGCAATCCGGTGGATCACCAGTCGGTAGATATTCATGGCGACAAGAAACAACGTAAACGCGAGCACCTGCGAAGCCAGCACGGCAAAGACGACGATGGCACCGCCTTTTATCAGCCAGCGGGCCACCAGAAACAACGTTGGCTGATAAACCATCAGGCCGACGATAAATGCAGCCGGACTGAACCACGCGATCTGGCCGGCCAGACGCCGCACCGAATGCGAACCTCGTCTTTTCTCATCGTAAACCTTGACGATGAGCCAGAATACGGAGCCGGCCACCAGGCCGCCCACGACGGCGGAAAACGAGATGATGGCCGGATCGTCGGTAAGGTGCGAGGTGATGACGGGGAACAGCGGCGTCCCGGTCAGGGCTCCGATCTCGCCGAAAAGCAGCTGTTTGTTGAAATCAACGAATCGTTTTGACAGCATCATGGTGCTCGCTGGCGGGGTCCAAAACCCGGAAAACAAGGGATCAGGCGTTCACGATGACGGCGAAACGGCCGGGATGGCGCAGGAATTGTCCGGCCAGATGTTGCCAAGTTGAAGCTCGAATCCCATTGCGGCCAAGAACTCTGCCACAAGTTCCGACGGAGCGGCAATTACGATTCCGAGACGGATTGCCATGGCCAAGAGGGCACCGCAAGTCCGCGCCCCTACGCGGACGCAGCACCCGCCGATGCCCGAGCACGGCGAGGCATGAGCCTCCGCTCCCGCGCGGCTGCAACCCTCTGTGACCTGCGCGCCGCCGCGGCCCGGCGTCAGACCTTCGCGGCGCGCAACCGCATGAGCAGATCCTTGCTTTGCACAGCGTCGCCGACCGAGCAGAGGATTTCCTCCACCACGCCGCCGACCGCGGCGTAGACGGTGGTCTGCATCTTCATCGCCTCGAGCGTGAGCAGCTTGTCGCCCGGCGCTACCTTCGCGCCGACGCTCACCACGAGCGTTGAAACCATGCCGGGAATCGGCGCGCCGATCTGCAGCGGGTCGCCCGGATCGGCCTTGGCGCGGGGCCGGGCCTTAATCTGCACCGAGGCGTCGAGCACGAAGGTCTCGCGCGGCCGGCCGTTGAGTTCGAAGAGCACGGTGCGATAGCCATCCTTGTCGGGCTCGCCGGTGTGGATGAGCTTCACGAAAAGCGTCTTGCCGGGCTCGATCTCGATGGAGATTTCCTCGCCGGGCTTGAGGCCGTAGAGGAATGCGCTGGTCGGCAGCATCGTCACCTCCTCGTACGTGCGCTGGAACCTGGCGAACTCGGCATACACCTCCGGGTACATGAGGTGGCAGTAAAGATCGGCATCGGTGACGTCCTTCCGGTGCTTCTCGCGCAGCGCCGCCTTCTCCGGCTCGAGATTGACGGCGGCGAGCCTGGCACCGGGGCGCCCGCGGAGCGGTTTGCGTTTGCCGAGCACCACCTTTTGGAGCTGTTTCGGCCAGCCGCCTGGAGGCTGGCCCAGCCCGCCGGCAAGCATGTCGACCACCGAGGCGGGGAACGACGCGCCGGGCTCGAGATTGAGCACGTCGGCCGGCTTGATGCCGCGCGAGATGAGGAAGAGGGTCATATCGCCCACCACCTTCGAGGATGGCGTGACCTTGACGATGTCGCCGAAGAGCTGGTTGACCTCGGCATAGGTGCGCATGATCTCGGGCCAGCGGTGGCCGAGCCCCATGGCCCTGGCCTGCTCAATGAGATTGGTGTACTGGCCGCCGGGCATCTCGTGCACGTAGACCTCGGCGCTGCCCGTGCGCGGGCTGGAGTCGAAGGGGGCGTACAGCTCGCGAACCGCCTCCCAATAGCGGGAGAACTCGTTGAGCGCGTCGAGGTCAAGGCCGGTGTCGCGCGGCGTATGCTGCAGCGCCGCGACGATGGAGTTGAGGTTGGGCTGGCTGGTCGAGCCCGACATCGCCGCGAGCGCGAGATCGACGATGTCGATGCGGGCCTCGCTCGCGGCGAGAACCGAGGCGGCGGCGACGCCGCTCGTGTCGTGGGTGTGGAAATGGACCGGAATGCCGATTTCCTCCTTGAGCGCGCGGACGAGTTTCCCGGCGGCGTAGGGGCGGCAGAGGCCGGCCATGTCCTTGATGCCAAGGAGGTGCACGCCGAGCTTCTCGAGCTCTTTGGCGAGCTTGACGTAGTAGGTCAGGCTGTACTTGTCGCGCGTGGGATCGAGCAGGTCGCCCGTGTAGCAGATGGCCGCTTCGCAGAGCGCCTTGGTCTCGAGCACCGCGTCAAGCGCGACCCGCATATTCGGGACATAGTTCAGCGAATCGAAGACGCGGAAGAGGTCGATGCCTGTCGCGGCGGCGTGGCGCACGAAGCCGGTGATGACGTTGTCGGGATAGTAGCTGTAGCCGACGCCGTTGGCGCCGCGCAGGAGCATCTGGAAGCAGAGGTTGGGGATGCGTTCGCGCAGGAGGGCGAGGCGCTGGTAGGGGTCCTCGTGCAGGAAGCGCATCGCGGTGTCGAAGGTGGCGCCGCCCCAGCATTCCAGGCTGAAGAGGCCGGGGGCGCGGCGCGCCAGGGCGTCGGCCACCGCGAGCATGTCGTAGGTGCGCACCCGCGCGGCCAGGAGCGACTGGTGCGCGTCGCGGAACGTGGTGTCGGTGACGAGCAGGCGCTTCTGCGCCAGGATCCACCCGGCGAACTTGCGCGGGCCGAGCTTCTGCAGCAGATCGCGCGAGCCGGGCGGAGGCGGCTGGCGGCGGTCGTAGTCGGGCGGAGCCGGCGGGGCGGGGGCCCGCTCAAGGCGGCGGCCCTTGACCTGCGGGTTGCCGTTGACGATCACGTCGCCGAGGTAGGCGAGGAGCTTGGTGGCGCGGTCGCGCCGCCCCTTGAATTCAAAGAGCGCCGGGGTGGTGTCGATGAGATTGGTCGTGGCCTCTCCGGCGCGGAACGGCACATGATGGATCACGTTCTCGAGAAACTGGATGTTGGTCTTGACGCCGCGGATGCGGAATTCCCGCAGGGCGCGGTCCATACGCTGCAGGGCGACCTCGAACTTAGGCCCGAAGGCCGTGACCTTGACGAGGAGCGAGTCGTAGAATGGCGTGATGACACTGCCCGTGTCGCCCATGGCGCCGTCGAGCCGGATGCCGAAGCCGGCGGAGCTGCGGTAGCTGAGGATGCGGCCGTAGTCGGGCGTGAACTTGTTGGCGGGATCCTCGGTGGTGACGCGGCACTGCACGGCGTAGCCGATGCGCGGCATGGCCTCCTGCCGGGGCAGATCGAGTTCCGGGTCGAAGAGCGAGCAGCCTTGCGCGACGAGAATCTGCGAGCGCACGAGGTCGACGCCAGTGACCATCTCGGTGACGGTGTGCTCGACCTGGATGCGTGGGTTCATCTCGATGAAAAACCACTCGCTCGGGTTGTCGGCGTTGACGAGGAATTCGATGGTGCCGGCGTTGTCGTACCGGATGTCGCGGGCGATGCGCACGGCGGCGTCGCACAGCGCAGCGCGCACCGCCTCCGGCAGGCCCAGCGACGGGGCGACCTCGATCACCTTCTGGTGGCGGCGCTGGACGGAGCAGTCGCGCTCGTGCAGATGGAGCACGTTGCCGTGCCGGTCGCCGAGGACCTGCACCTCGATGTGCTTGGCGCGGGGGATATAGCGCTCGAGGAAGACCGCCGGATTGCCGAAAGCGGTGCCGGCCTCGTTCTGCGCCTCCTCCAGCTTGGCGCGCAGCTCGGCCTCGCCGAGGACGACCCGCATCCCGCGACCGCCGCCGCCGAATGCGGCCTTGATGATGAGGGGAAAACCGATCTCGCGCGCCTGTTTCACGGCCGCGGCCGGCTCGGTCACCGGTTCCGTGGTGCCGGGCGGCACGGGCACCCCGAGCTTCTGGGCCAGGCGGCGGGCGGCGGTCTTGTCGCCCATCAGGTCGAGCAGGTCGGGGCGGGGCCCGATGAACGTGATGCCCACGGTGGCGCAGGCGCGGGCGAAGTCGGCGTTTTCCGACAGGAAGCCGTAGCCGGGATGGATGAGCTCCACGCCCTTCTCCCGGGCCAGCGCCACAATGCCCTCGATGTCGAGGTAGGCCGCCACCGGACCCTTGCCCCGGCCGACCAGATAGGCCTCGTCCGCCTTGAAGCGGTGCACGCCGAGGCGATCCTCCTGGGAGTAAATGGCAACGGTGCGGAGGCCGAGCTCGGTGGCGGCGCGGAAAACGCGGATGGCGATCTCGCTGCGATTCGCGACGAGGAGCTTCTTCATTGGGTGCGCGGCAAGCGATGCAATGTCGGCGGAATCCATGCGTCAATCTTTCTAAGCGGGATCCACAATCCGACCCGTGATTGCAGAATGGCCTAGACCCGCGGCGCCAGGTTGGCAGAATGCAACGCCGGATCGACCCCAGGACCCTGGTGAAAATCTCCAAGCCCGAGCTCAAATCCCTCCTCGAAGCCAGACACAGCCAGCCGCACGGCCTGCTGGGCATGCACCCGGCGAAGCAAGGCCGCAGCGAGGGGGTGGTGGTGCGGGCCTTCATCCGGGCGGCCGCGGAATGCGCCGTCATCGACGCCCGCGACGCCGCGGCGCTCATGGCAGGCGGCGCGCAGCGCTGGCCGATGCGCCAGCTCGCGCCCGAGGGTTTCTTCGAGGTCTTCATCCCGCGGGAGCCCCGGGTCTTCCGGTATCAGTTGCGCGCCAAGCTCGACAACGGCGAGATCCGACAGGCCTACGATCCGTATGCCTTCCTGCCGACGGTGGGCGAGCAGGACCTTTATCTCTTCAACGAGGGCAACGAGCACCGCATCTATACGAAGCTGGGCGCGCACGTTCGCGTGGTGGACGGCATCCCGGGCGTGTCGTTCGCCGTGTGGGCGCCGACCGCCCGGCGGGTGTCGGTCGTCGGCAATTTCAACCACTGGGACGGCCGCTATCATTCGATGCGGTCGCTGGGGGCCTCCGGCGTGTGGGAGCTCTTCGTGCCCGGATTGGGCGAGGGTGAGCTGTACAAGTACGAGATCTGGGACCAGCGCGAGCAGATCCGCCTGAAGACCGATCCGTACGCGACCTCGTACGAACCGCCGCCGAATAACGCCGCCATTGTCTGCAACGTACGCCGGCACCAGTGGAACGACGCCGCGTGGCTCGAACAGCGCCGCGTCCGGGCGGGGCAGGCTGACCGGCCCATTTCCATTTACGAGGTGCACCTCGGCTCGTGGCGGCGCCTGGTCGAGGACGCGGAGCGACCGCTGACCTACCGCGAACTCGCGCCGGCGCTGGCCGACTACGCCAGCGAGATGGGCTACACTCACGTTGAAATGCTGCCGGTGGCCGAGCATCCGTTCGACGGCTCGCGGGGCTATCAGGTCACCGGTTTCTTCGCCCCCACCCATCGGTACGGAACGCCGGAGGATTTCGCCTGGTTTGTCGACCACCTGCATCAGCGCGGCATCGGCGTCATCCTGGACTGGGTGCCGGCGCATTTTCCGCGGGACAGTTTTGCGCTGGCCGAGTTCGACGGCACCCACCTGTTCGAACACGCCGATCCGCGCCAGGGCGCGCACCAGGACTGGGGCACGCTCATCTTCAACTACGGCCGCAACGAGGTGCGGTGCTTCCTCGTGGCCAGCGCCCTCGCCTGGTTCGACCGCTACCACATCGACGGCCTGCGCGTGGACGCCGTGGCCTCGATGCTCTATCTCGACTATTCGCGCAAGCCCGGCGAGTGGGTGCCGAACAAGTCCGGCGGCCGGGAAAACCTCGAGGCGATGGATTTTCTCCGCCAAGCCAACGACCTCGTCCACCAATACTATCCCGGCGCGCTGATGATCGCCGAGGAGTCGACGGCGTTCGCCGGTGTCACCAAGCCCACCAAGGACGGCGGCCTCGGTTTCGACTTCAAGTGGAACATGGGCTGGATGCACGACACGCTGCGCTTCTTCTGCAAGGATCCCATCCACCGCAAGTGGCACGAGAACGACCTCACGTTCGGCATGCTGTACCAGTACGCCGAGAACTTCATCAGCGTTTACTCGCACGACGAGGTCACGCACGGCAAGGCGTCGATGCTCTACAAGATGGGGGCGTGGCACATCCCGGAGAAGGCCGCGAACCTCCGCGCGCTCTACGGCTTCATGTGGGCGTGGCCGGGCAAGAAGCTGCTCTTCATGGGCAGTGATTTTGGCCAGGCGCATGAGTGGAACCACACTGCGAGCCTCGACTGGCATCTCTGCCAATACCATGACCACGAAGGATTGCGCCTGCTGGTGCGTGACCTCAACCGGCTTTATGCGAGCGAGCCCGTGCTCAGCAGCAACGACCTCAATCCGCAGGGCTTCCGCTGGATCGCCTGTCATGATGCCGACGCCAGCGTAATCGCCTGGCTGCGTTTGGATCCATTCGAGCAAACCATTTTCGCGGTGGTGGGCCACTATACGCCGGTCATCCGCCCGAACTACCGCGTCGGCGTGCCGCGCCGCGGGTTCTGGAAGGAAATGGTCAATACCAACAGCCAGTTCTATGGCGGCAGCGGTCTGGGCAACGACGGTGGCCGGATGACGGAGGATGAACCCGCGGACGGCTTCAACCAGTCGCTCCTGCTGACGCTGCCGCCGCTCAGCACGACGATCTTCAAGTGGACCGCCGGGTGAGGCGGCGGCCGGGCCGGCGGCGGTGATCGCGGCGGGGCGTCGCGCGACAGTTCTCCGAATCCTGCAGCTCCATCAGGAAACTGTAGCCATGCCGCTGAAAGCCGAGGGCGGCATAGAAGCGATGCGCGGCCTCGCGCGGGAGACTGCTGGACAAGGTGAGCTTGTAACATCCCCGGGCGCGGCAACGCTCCCGCGCCCACCGCATCATCCGCCGGCCGATGCCGCGGCGCTGCCAGTCGCCGCGCACGACCACGTCCTCGACCACGCCGGACGGCGCGGCGAGATGCGCGAGGTTGTCCATGATCAAGAGTGCAAACGTCCCGATGACCTCGGCGCCGCTGACGGCGACATAAACGTCGTAATCCGGATACGACCGCATGCATTCGAGAATGACCCGCGCCCGGTGGAGCGGCACCACGTCACGGTCGCCGACCTCGCGATACATCGCCAGGATCGACGGAAGATCAGCCGCGGCGGCCGGACGGATTTCGACTGCCGAATTCGGATCCACCGCTGCAGGCCGGCGCCAGAAATCAGCTCTTCCGGCCCACGAGCCGGTAGGTCGCCATGAAGCCGCGGCTCTTCACGTCAATGTTGCCGCGCTCTTCGAGGACAAACTTGGCCTGCAGCAAAGCGCAGGTGCTCGCGGACACCTGAATCATCCCCGGCAGGCTGTGGGACTCCATCCGACTGGCCACGTTGACGGTGTCGCCCCAGAGGTCGTAGGAGAACTTTCTGGTGCCGATGATGCCGGCGACGACCGGGCCGCTGTTGATCCCGATGCGGATATCCAGGGTGAGGGAGTTCCGGCGGTTGAAGTGGTTCAGCACCTCGAGCATGTCCAGCGACATCAGGGCGCACCGCTCGGCGTGCTCGGGCATGGCGATGGGAACGCCGCCGACCACCATGTAGGAGTCGCCGATGGTCTTGATCTTCTCGAGCTCGTAGGTCTCGGCGAGCTTGTCGAAGCCGGAGAAGAGATCGTTGAGCAGCTGCACCGTGCGGCTGGGCGCGATGTTGGCGGAGAAACTCGTGAACCCGACAATGTCGGCAAACACCACCGTGGCCTCGCGGAAGCTGTCGACGATGGTCCGCTCGCCCTGTTTCAGACGGTCGGCGATGGCCTTGGGCAGAACGTTCAGGAGGAGGCGGTCGGACTTGGCGCGCTCCGCCTGCAGTTCGGACAGGTAGGCCTGCTCCTGGTCCCGCAGCCGCTTCTTTTCGAGCGAGGCGTTGATGCGGGCGTGCAGGATGATCGGATTGAACGGCTTGGGCACGTAATCCTCCGCGCCCGCCTCGATGCAGCGGACCGTGCTGTCGACCTCGTCCAGCGCGGTGAGCATGATGACGGGAAGATGGCGGAGCTTGGGGTCGGCCTTGATGAACTCGAGCGTATGAAAGCCGTTCAGCTCAGGCATGATGATGTCGAGCAGCACGAGATCGAAATCCCGCTGCTTCAGGAGATCGAGCGCCACCCGGCCGTTTTCCGCCGTCGTGACGTTGTAGCCTGAGCGCTGGAGCCGCCGGGCCATCATGTCGCGGTTCAAGGGATCGTCGTCGACCACCAGCAGGTTGCCGCTGTACCGGGCGCTGGCGTTGCCCAGAAACTCCATCGGCGGCGACGGCTTGCTGGGGGCCGCCGGCTGCCCGAACACGGCATGAACGGGCGCGCCGGCGTCGGCCGGTCCGGTGGTGATGTCGATCTTGACCGCGAATTCCTCGCTCTCGAAAAGCCGGTGGAGGTTGTAGCCCGCCTGGTTGATGCGCTTGAGGTCGCTGACCACGTCGGCCTTGCCGGCCTCGGCGGCCTCCTCCTGGCACAGTTCGGAGTAGCCGATGATGGCGTTGAGCGGGGTGAGCATGTCCCGCCGCATGCTGAGCAGGTCGATCTTGCCGGTTTCCATCTTCCATGGGGCGAGCGCGTCGTTGAACAGCGCCAGCAGCTGTCCGCCCGCGGTGTGAATCTTCTTGATGTCGCGCAGCAGTCGCTCCGCGTTGATATCCTCGATCGATTCCAGCAACATCTCGCTGTAACCGATGATCTGGTTGAGGGGGGTGCGCAGCGCGTGGCGCAGCTGCGTGAGCGTCTCGATGTCGTTGGACTGGAGCGCCTGCAGGAAGGGGCTCAACGTGCCTTGCGCGCTGACGGGCTGCTGCGGGCCGCCGCCGCTGGGTGAGGGCTCGCTCATGTTGCGGGTGCCGGAGGCTTTTTGAGCAGGACTTCGATCTTGCCGAGCAGGCGGGGCAGCTCGACGGGTTTGGTGTCGTAATCATCGCAGCCCGCCTGGATGGCCTTGTCCCGGTCGCTGGTCATGGCGTGGGCCGTGAGGGCGATGATCGGGATCGACGCCGTCGCGGGGTCGGCCTTGATCTGGCGGCTGGCCTCCCAGCCGTCGATGACCGGAAGGCTCATGTCCATGAGAATGAGATCGGGCGCATCGGTGCGGGCCTTCGCCACGCCGTCGCCGCCGTCGACCGCGATGAGCGTAGTATAGCCGCGGCGCTCGAGGCGCCGGGAGAGCATGTCCCGATTCATTTCATTGTCTTCAACGATGAGGATCTTGGCCATGGAAAGGGCAGGGAATCGTGGTTTGCGGCCTACGCCGGCTTGGCGGCCGCCGGGCCGGCGGCCGTCTGACGCTTCAGCATGTGCTGATTGATGGCTTCGCGAACCTCCCGGAGCAAGTCTTCTCGGGCAAAGCGTCCTTTTTGAAAGATGCGCTC
>JBGOXZ010000054.1:0-11126 GCA_041479395.1 Opitutaceae bacterium | reverse complement strand
GGCGCTGAACCAGGTGCGCCCCCGCTATCTCGAGTCGATGGAGGAGACGCTTGTGGACACGTCGGTGCTGCTGGCCTCGGTGCTGGAGGCGCAACTGGTCGGCGAGCAGCCCGATGTCGCGGGCCTGCAGCGGGCCTTCACGGCGGCGCAGCAGCGCGCGTTTCGGGCCCGGGTGTTCTCACTCGATAAAACGACGGTGGATATGCGGGTCTACGTGACAGATGCCGCCGGCATCGTCCGGTTCGATTCCACCGGGCGCGACGTCGGCCGCGACTATTCGAAGTGGAATGACGTCAGGCGCACGCTGCGGGGCGAATACGGCGCGCGCTCCACCCGCGACCGCGCGGGCGACGACGAGACGCAGGTGATCTACGTGGCCGCCCCGGTCCGGCGCGATGGGCGGATCGTCGGCGTGCTTTCCGTCGGCAAGCCCACGCGCGGCATCAACCAGCTGGTGATCGTGGCGAAACAAAAGCTGTTGTTCGGCGCGGCGCTCGGCGGGGTGGGAATGCTCATCGTTTTGCTAACGGTGGCGTCGTGGGTCATCGCGCCGCTGGCACGGCTGACCGCCTATGCCCGGGCGGTGCGTGATGGCCGGCCGGCGCCGCTGCCGCCGTTGCCCGGCCGCACGCTGCGCGAACTGGGCACGGCGTTCGAGGAGATGCGCGATGCGCTGGAAGGCCGGCAGCACGTCGCGCGGTATACGCAGGCGATGGCGCACGAGGTGAAAGCGCCGCTCGCGGCCATTCGCGGGGCCGCCGAGCTGCTCGACGAGGACATGCCGCCCGACCAGCGCCACAAGTTTCTCGGGAACATCCGGAGTGAAGCGGCACGCATCCAGCAGATCATCGAGCGGCTGCTGGAATTGTCATCGCTGGAGGCGCGCAAGGCGCTGCGGCAGACGGAACGGCTGGAGGCGGCGGCCCTGCTGGCCGAGGCCGCCGCGGCGCTGCAGCCGGCGTTCGAAGCGGGGCGCGTGGCGTTGACCGTCGAGGGCGGGGCGGGTGTCTGGCTGCGGGGTGAACGCGTGCTGCTGCGGGAGGCGCTGGTCAATCTGCTGCAGAATGCCTGCGATTTCACGCCGGCGGGCGGGACGGTGGCCTTGCGCGTGGAGCTCATCGGCGATCGGATCGAGTTCGTCGTCGCGGATACCGGTCCCGGGGTGCCTGACTACGCACTGGTGCGTGCGTTCGAGCGTTTCTACTCCCTGCCGCGGCCTGGCTCCGGGCGCAAAAGCACGGGATTGGGTTTGAGCCTCGTGCGCGAGATCGCCCACCTGCACGGAGGTGGGGCCGATCTGGCCAACCGTCCGGAAGGAGGCGCGCGCGCGAGCATCTGGGTCCCGGCGGAAAGCGTCTGATGGTCCGGCGGGACCTCCGGATTCCCGCCGCAAGCTCGCGGGCAGCAGACGGGCTCGGCCGATCCGGCGCTGGTGTTTTTCGGCGGAATTTCATCGGGGCTTCATACGGGCTTCACATGACCCCCGCAGAGTTGGGGGCATGAACTCTGCCCAACCGCCGGTCATTTCCACCCCAACCAGCCGCCGTTTTGCGTTGTTGCTCAAGATCGCGGGCATCGGCCTGATGATCCTCCTGCTGCATATTCCGCTGTTCCTGACGCACGGTGTCCTGATTGAGCGCCAGGGATATCAGCGACAGACGGTGGCGGAGATTGCTGGCATCTGGGGCGGGCAACAGATCGTCACCGGTCCGGTGCTGGCCGTGCCCTATGCCTACAAAACCCAGGTGATTCGCTCGAAGGTGGTGGCCGGGAAAGCGGTGCAGGTGGAGGAGACGGACCTGGCGGCTGCCACAGCGTATTTTCTGCCCGAGGCGCTGAGGGTCGACGGCTCAGTGGAGCCCGAGGTGCGGCACCGCGGTATCTACGATGCAGTGGTCTATAGCACCAAGCTCCGTCTGGCGGGCTGTTTTCAACCGGACTTGGCGGCGGCCGGCATCGAAGCCGAGCACATCGACTGGCCAAGGGCGCGCGTGCTTTTCGGCGTCTCCGATTTGCGCGGCGTGCGTTCGGTGTCGCCCCTCCAGCTCGCCAGCGGCAAGCCGTCGCCGTTCGAGTCGGCGGACAGCACCGCCGGCGAATTCCTGCCGCTCGTCGCCAAGACCGAGGGGGTGGCGGCGGGTGCCCGGCTGGAATTCGCGTTCGAGGCGGCGCTGCAGGGCAGTGAGCGACTCCAAATCGCTCCGGTCGGCAAGGTCACCGCGGTCGCGCTCAGTTCGGCGTGGCCCGATCCCTCGTTTGGCGGCGCCTACCTGCCGGTGAACCGCCGGGTCGCCGCCGGCGGGTTCAAGGCGGAGTGGGAAATCTCCCATTTCAGCCGCGGCTTTCCACAGAGCTGGACGAGCCGGCTGACCAGTCATCAGGAGATGACGCAAAAAATCGGCGCGGCGAGTTTTGGCGTGACGTTCGCGCAGCCGGTGGACGGCTACCGGCTCGCGGAACGCGCACAGAAATACGGCCTGCTGTTCTTCGTGCTGGTTTTCGCGGTGTTCTTCCTGTTCGAGATCACCGCGGCACTGCGCATCCACCCGCTGCAATATGCCATGGTCGGGGCGGCCCTTTGTTTGTTCTTTCTCGGATTCCTGGCGCTGTCGGAATTCATGGCCACCGGTCTGGCGTATGCCGTGGCCGCGGCGGCCTGCGCCCTGCTGGTTTCAGGCTATGCCTGGAGTTTCCTGAAAACCGGCCGGCGCACGCTGGTGGTTTTCGGCGGATTATCGGCGACCTATGGCTATCTCTATTTCGTGTTGAAATCGCAGGACTACGCACTGCTCGCCGGCACGGCGGCGCTTTTCGTGGCGCTCGCGCTTGTGATGTTCTGCACCCGGCGGATCAACTGGTATGACCTCGACCTGCCCCACACGGCAGACGCCGGGACGATCGCGAAACCATAGGGTGCGCGGCCAGGCCGACTCAGGCCGAAGGGCGGGGCACGCTGCTACAGGAGCGAGCCCTGTTCGCCACCCCGGGTGGCGAGGCCGACGGCCTGGTATCCCCTGGATGTGAGCATGCGACCCTGCGGCGTGCGCTGCAGGTAGCCTTCCATGATCAGGAACGGCTCGTGCACTTCCTCGAGCGTGTCGGCCTCCTCGCCCACGGCCACGGCAATGGTGTTCATGCCGACAGGGCCGCCACCGTAATGCTCGGCCATCACCCGCAGGATGCGCTTGTCCATCTCGTCGAGACCGCGGGCATCGATCTCGAGCAGTTCGAGCGCGGCGGCGGCGACGGGCCGCGTGATCCGGCCCGACGCCTTCTCCTGTGCGTAGTCGCGCACGAAATAGATGAGGTTGTTGGCGATGCGCGGTGTGCCGCGGGCACGCGCGGCGATTTCGCGGGCGCCGTCGGCGTCGGTCTCCACCTTCAGCAGCCGGCAGGAGCGGTGCACGATGCCGAGCAGGGTGGCGGCGTCGTAGTAGTCGAGGCGGGTCTGCAGGGTGAAGCGCGAGCGCAGCGGCGCGGTGAGCAGGCCGGCGCGCGTGGTGGCGCCGACGAGCGTGAACTTGGGCAGGCTCAGGCGCACGCTGCGCGCGTTGGGACCCTGGTCGATCATGATGTCGAGGCGGTAGTCCTCCATCGCCGAGTAGAGATACTCCTCGACGGTCTTGGGGATGCGGTGGATCTCGTCGATGAACAGGAGGTCGCCCTCCTCGAGATTGGTGAGCAGGCCGGCGAGGTCGCCCGCCTTCTCGATCACCGGCCCCGAGGTCACGCGCACGTGGCGGCCCATCTCGGCGCCGAGGATGAAGGCGAGGGTGGTCTTGCCCAGGCCGGGCGGACCGCTGAACAGGATGTGGTTGAGCGCCTCGCCGCGGCGTTTGGCCGCGCCGACCATGACCTTGAGACGTTCGACTGTCTTGGACTGGCCGGCGAAATCGCCGAAGGACAGCGGCCGCAGCGCCACCTCGGCGGCCGTCAGCGGCGCGGCAAGGGCGGAGCGCAGGAAGTCCACGCCGGCCGGGGGGATTTTCGCTTTTGGGCTTTCGCTGTTGGATTTGCTCACAGTGGGGTGAAGGGCTGGCGATGGCCTCGGGGTCAATCGAACATCCGGAATTCCATCACTGCCATTCCACCTCGGCGCCGAGGGCGCGGAGATTTTCCACGAAACGGGGATGGGCGCGTTGGATGATCCCGGCGTTGCGCACGACGGACCGGCCGGGGATGCTGGCCGCCACCATGTAGAGTGCGACCGCGGCGCGGATGATGTAGGGCGCCTCCACCACGGCGGGTCGCAGCGGCTTGTCACCGAAGATGATCACGCGGTGCGGGTCGCACACGACGACATGCGCGCCGAATTTCGCCAGTTCCGGCAGCCAGGTGAAGCCGCCCTCGTAGACTTTGTTCCAGAAATGGATTTCCCCCTTGGCGCGGACGGAGAGGGCGATCATGCACGGCAGCAGGTCGACCGGAAAATACGGCCACGGCGCGGCCTCGATCTTGGGCAGGAGGTTGGGCGTGTAGGTGGGTTCAACCCTGAGCGCCTGGCCGCGGCGCACCACGGCGGTCGTGCCCTCGTGCCCGATGACGACACCCAGTTTGCCAAACGAACGCGTGATGAGATCGAAATGGTGCGGCAGCGATTGCTCGACCCGCACCTCGCCGCCGGTGATGGCACCGAGGGCGAGGAAGGTGACGATCTCGTGGTAGTCGCTGTTGATGGTGAACGTGCCACCATGCAGCTGCTTCACGCCCTCGACGCGCAGCATGCTCGTGCCCATGCCCTCGATTTTCGCGCCCATGGCATTGAGGGTCGCACAGAGATCCTGCACGTGCGGCTCGCTCGCGGCGTTGACCAGGGTCGATGCGCCCTCGGCGAGCACGGCGGCCATCACGAAGTTCTCCGTTGCCGTCACCGACATGTAGTCCTGCCAGTGGCGGGTGCCACGGTAGCGTCCCTCCAGCGTCAACGTGAGCGTCTCGTTTTCGGTGATGTGTGCGCCCAGGGCCTTGAGAATCTCAAAATGCGGATCGAGTTCGCGGATTCCGAGGGAGCAGCCTTTGGCGCCGACTGGCACGGTGATCTTTTTCATCCGCCAGAGCAGCGGCGCAAGCAGCAGCACCGTCGAGCGCATGCCGGCGGGCATCTCGCCCTTCAGGCCGTCGGCATTGAACTTGGCGTGGTCCACGCGCATCTCGCCTTTCGCCCGCTCCCAGGTGATGCGCGAGCCCTGCGCGAGGAAGAAATCGACCAGTTTCTCCAGGTCGGTGATGTCCGGCACGTTCAAGAGCCGCACCGGTTCCCTGGCGAGCAGGGTGGCGCACAGAATGGGCAGCGCGGAGTTCTTGTTGCCGGACGGGATGATCGTGCCGGAGAGCGGCTTGCCGCCGTTGACGATGAGATCGGCCATGGGCTTAAGGTGTCATCGCGAGCCGGGCACGGCCAAGCGTGGCGATCCAGTGGGATTGCTTCGTCGCGCCGCTCCTCGCAATGACCGGCATAAATCAAAAAAGAGAGGCGCCCATCGGATGATGGACGCCTTTCAATGCGAGTCGAAGCGAAGCGGTTGGCAAGGCTTAACTGCCTGGCGGGGGACCGCCCTCGGGGCGTCCGCCGCCCCGGTAATCACCGCCACCGTGGTCACGGCGGCGGCGGCGGCCATGATGGCGATGCTCGCCCCCATATCCGCGCGGTTCGCCCGGCGATTGACCGCCGGCCTGGCCGTCGCGCGGGCCACGCTGATCACCATGGAAATGGCGACCGCGTCCGCCGCGGCGGCGGCGGCGATGGTAACCCTCGCGATCGAATTCCCTTTCGCCGCCGGTGTCGGTCTCGGGCTTCGGCGCTTCGCCGGATGAACGGCCGAAAAGCTTTTTCAGCCAGCCGAACCAACCGCCGGACTTCTTCGGCGCTTCGGCCTTCGGCGCGGGCGCAGCTTCGGGCCGGCTCTGCTCGCCGCCGGAGGATTGCCCCGGCTCATTCCACGCGGGACGGGGCTCGGCGGGCCGGTCCTCCCGGCGTTCACGCTCCGAACGGAAGTAGGGCCGTTCATTGCGGCGGTCGTCGCGGCGCGGGCGCGGACCCGCCGGCGGGACGTCGGCGGGTCGACTCGGCTCACCGCCGGGCTGGGCCTGGCTGGCCACGTTGCGGAAGGAATCGCTTTCCCAGTTGTGCTCGACGTGCTTCGTTGCCTCGGGTGGGAGGATTTTCAACTCGGCCTTCGGCTCCACTTCGGCGGGGCCGGTTCGAGCAGGTTCACTGCTGACCGGGAGGACCTCGGCGGCGAAAGCCGCGGGGGCGGCTGGAGCTGCGGACACCGGGGCGGCTGGAGCCGGGACCGGTGCTGGTGTGGGAGTGCTCGCTTCAGCGGAGGCGGCGTCTGCGGGAGCGGGGGCCGGCGTCGGTGGAGCGAATGGATTCTTGTATTCAGTCGGGGCGGTGAGGATGGACACCGCCGTGGGCTTGTAGTCAGCCGCGGGAGCGGCGGAGGCGGCCTGGGCTGATGGACTAACCGGACGTTTGCCGCGGGCCAGGCCTGAGCCACGGTTGTTGCTAAACGTACTGGCGGGTTGGGTTGGGCTGGGTGGCGGGCTTGGTGTGCTCGCGGTCTCGGCGGCCGGGGTCGCGGCGCCGGACGGTTCTGTATCTGACATGTTATGTGTTGGTTTGGAAACGGCGCTCACCGTTGCCGGGAGCAGCCTGAGGTTTGTGGAGAGGCATGGGGAACGCGCATCACGCGCTCAACGCCTGCCATAAAGAGCGAACCATCGGCCAAAAGCCCACCTCCGGCAACTCCAAAACCGCCGGTGCCCCGGTGAAGGGTGGTTGCGGATCATCCAATCTCCTAGCTCGAAGCGACTTGCGCGAAGCGCGCGGCGGGCTTGCCACCCGGGCCAGACCCGCCTAGGCACACGTCGCATGGACAAGCTCGAAGAGATCTTCCGCCTGCAAAACGAACTCAACCGCCGCATCGGCGTGAACCTCCCGCCGCCGACCGATGAGGAGAAGGCCAGATGGATCCTCAACTATACGCGCGCCCTGCAGCAGGAGACCGCCGAACTCATCGACTCGGTGCCGTGGAAATGGTGGGCCAAGTACCAGAAGTTCGACGAGCAGAACGCGAAGGTCGAAGTCGTCGACCTCTTCCATTTCCTCATCTCCCTCGCGCAGGCACTCGGCATGAGCGCTGAAGACGTCTACCAAGCCTATCTCAAAAAGAATCTGGTCAACCACCAGCGCCAGCAGAGCGGCTACGTGCAGAAGGACGAGACAGACTCGAAACACCTTTAGCTGGCGCGGCGTGCCGCGAAGGCCGGAAATCAAGTTCCCAGTCCCAACGCGAGTGCGGGGAAACCGGAACGCCTGGTCGACGCATCCGTCAGTGCGCGATCTTGGCGTTCAGCAGCGCGACCGCCACCTCAACGTCCAGAGTCTCGCGGTTGAACGAGAACGCCGTGCCTTCCGGGTAGCGTTTGGCCTCTTTGAGCAGGGCCGGCATTTCCCGGGCGAACGGGCCCCCCTGCAGCGCGGCGATGGCCTTGCCGCCCAAAATCAGGGAGAGCCGGAAGTTCCCGCGGGTGGGGACCAGGTAGAACAGGCGCCGCTGCTTCCGGCTGTAGATCAGATGCCAGCCGGACCGAGGAGAGTATTTCCACTCCGACGCGACCTCCGGGTGCGCGGCGCCGAGACGATCGAGGACCTTTCCCAACGGTGCGTACGCACGGCCGAGGATGTTCTTGAGGTCAGGCTCCACGGGTTTCCGTTTCTCGTCCGGGAAAGCCGCATCGGGATCGAGGGACAATTGCTGCATCATCGTTGGACGAAGCTCAGGGTTTGGGGGCGCGCGGCCGGGCGGGGCCCGATCAGCGTTGGGGCGGACTCGAGGAATGCATGTGCAGCACCCGCCACGCGCCGTCCTTGAGGACGAACACGATCGTCTGCGCGTACGGCACCGAGAGCGTCTGACCGTCCTCGGTCGTCGCACCGGTCCGTCCCGTGGTCGTCAACAAGGCCGATGTGCTGGACAGGACCGTCACGTGGCGCTCCCGGGTCTCGTACTTGATGGATTTGATCCCTCGAAATCCCTGCCGGGTGGTTGCGATGGTGTCATCCCGGGTGAGAAACAGTGTGCCGTTCTTGATCAGCGATCCCCGGTCGGTTTCGGCGACAAAGCTGAGGAGACGATCCAGATCGAGGGCTTCGGCGGCGGCGAGCGTTTGGTCGTGGCACGCCAGCACCGCTTGCTCGATGGCGGCGCGCTCCTCTGGGGTTGGAGTGTTTTCGGCTGGCGCGAACCGACAAGAGACGGTCATGACGACAGCAAGGAATGTGAAAACGGTGATCGCACGCATGGGACGGATGGGGTTGGCAGCCACGAGATCGGCGGCGGAATCCGATATTCGACGGTCGGCGGGGCGACACAACACCCCGCCGTGCCACCACGCTCTCCAATAGCGCACCTTATCGGATGGGTTACCGGCGCTGCTTGGGATGTTGGCTCATCGGTCGCGGGCCGATGGGGTCAGGCGCGTGGCCAGAATCGGAACCGCGCGCGGGGCGGAGGTGTCTGCCGGACCGCCGGGACCGAAACGATCCCATCCAGCGTTGCCCACAAACACAAATCGGTCGCCCACCAGGGCACCCAAGGTGGGATCGGCCATGGCGGGATGGCCGCGCTCAAGCACATCGAATTTGGTGATGCCCCGCCAGGCGGCGTCGAACCACAGACGCACCACCCGGCGGGGTTCGATGCCGTTCTGCACGGCGACCACGGAGCCATCGGGAGCGGCCGCGATCCCGTCGATTCCGACCAGCGTGGTGTCAGGGGGAGGGGTAAGGGACCGGATCACACGGGTGGCCAGATCAATGACGAACATTCCGTTGGCGTAATCCGAGACCAGCAGCGCCTTGCCGTCCGCCACAACTGCCAGACCCTGCAGCGACTGGAGTTCTTCGGACTCAAGCCACCGTTTCGGTTGCTCCGCTCCCGGCCGCAGGCGCCAGATCACCGGCGCAAGGCTGTCGGTGGCGTAGACCGTGCCGTCGGCGGCCACCGTGAGATCGCCGACCAAATGGCCGGCGCCGTCGGCCGCCAGCGCCGCCACGCGGCGGATCTGGCCATCGGTGAGCGCGAACTCCACGAGGGCAGCGCGGTTGCGGTCCGCCGGCCGGTAACCCTCCATTTCTGGCACGGCCGAGGTTGCCGCCCAGAGGCTGCCCCGGGTTTCATCCACCGCGAGACCGAACGCCCCAAGCAGGCTGGCGTCGGCTGGGGAGAAACGCTGCACTGAACCGTCGAGCCGGCGGATCCAGACGCAGCGGTGGCGCACATCGCCGAAGAAGTAATCGCCAGTCTTGGCGCGGAAGGCGACGCCCTCGATGATGCCCGTCATCGCGGGCAGCTCGAACAGAAGTTTCCCTGCGCCGACCGGCTCGCGGTTGGCGTGGAGGTGCTGGACCACGTCAGCGAAATCCGAGTAGCCCTGCAGGGGCGCGAAGCTCTCGTCTTCCCTGGGATCGAGGAAGACACCCATGCGCGCGAGCCGGTTCAAGGAGGCGATGGCGTCGAACGGCCGGTCGTTCAGGGCCTGCAGCCGGGCGAGGGCGCCGAGGTAGCGCGGGTGGTCAGGCCGCAGGGCCACGGCCTTTTCCAGCAGCGCGAGCGCCGCGTCGTAGCTCTTGTCCTCAAAGGCGCCGGAGGCGTCGTGATAGTATTTGCGCGCGGTGACGCTGGGCGGCGCGGCGGGCGCAGGAACGAGGCCGATCAGGGCGAACCCGGCGCCGAGGAATGCCCGGCGGACTGCGGGCGCGGCGAGGAAACCGACGGGCAAGGCCATGCCTCACTCATGACGCAAGGCGACCATCGGATCAACCCTTGCCGCGCGGTGCGCCGGCCCGCCTTCGCCCCGTTCGACCACCTCGAAATGCTCAAGGCAAGCGCGCTCAGGGCTACGGCGAGGCGGGAGTCTACTCTGTTCTGAGCGCCTCAATGGGATCCACGCGGCTTGCTCTTCTCGCCGGAAACCACGCGGCGAGCAGGGCGAAAGCCAGCAGGGCCACGACCGCGCCAGACAGCGTGGCGGGATTCTTGCCGGCGCAGGCCGGGATAAACCGCTTTCTCACCGCGGATCGGTGAGGCGCCCAAGGAACAGACAGGTGCCGGAAGGAACGTGCTGGATGGCGAACAGAAACGGGCGATCGACGCGAACTTCGATCGGCGGCGGCTGGCGCGCAACGGCGGAACCGAACATCATCACGACTGCCGTGGCTGCGGCCGCCTCGGTGCCCTTCTCGTCGAGCGACAACCAGGTTTGATGAAACACCTCCGAGATGCAGAGGTAGTCGTCCGGTTTGCGCGGCGCCATTCGGTCAAAGTCGGCGCTGCCGCGCGGTTGATCGAAAGCGGTTGTCATGCCAAGTCCGCGGAGCACCGCGCCCAACGGCAGGCTCGGTGGCTCGAGTTTGAACTTGGGCAGATGCAGGATCACGTTGCGGCGCGGAAGGTCGGAGCAACCGGAGAGGATGGCCGGTGTAACGGTTCGTTCGAGATCGGCGAGGCCGTCGCGCTCGTCTGGCAGAAGGATCACGAACTGCAGCTCTCCTCCCACATAAGGTAGTGAGAGCGCAGCATAACCGTTCCGCTGCTCGTAACCGTAGTGTCTTTGCTGGAGCATCGCCGGCACCTCGGTCCGCGTTTTGCCACCGACCCAGAATGGTTCGCTTTTCGTGTTATGTGGTTTGAACGCATCGGCCCAGGCCGCGCGGAGATAAATCGCGTTGGTGAGCACCGCCCGCGTGCTTGCATCGATCGCGCCGGCCGGCACGAGCTCGCGAATCTTTTCGCGGGTTTCACGTGCGACCCACGCGTTGATCGTCACGCGGGCCGGTTCCGCAGCGTTGACGAAATCGAGTTCCTCAAGCGGCGCGCCGAATTGTTCGCGCAAGACAGTCGTGAAGGCGGGCCTGAACGCGAATCCGCTTTGCGCGAAAAGTCGGTTCGCGACGTTGATCTCGATCGGATCCTCGGAGTCTCCGTGTTCGCGCGCTTGTTCGGCACGACGGCGGGAAACCGCCTGAAGCTCGCCGAGTTCTTTCGTGAGCGCGGAGAAACCGTCGAAGACGGCCGCGTCGTCTCCGGGCAAGTGCAGCACGCGCCGCATCTCTTCGCGCG
>JBGOXZ010000053.1:0-11263 GCA_041479395.1 Opitutaceae bacterium | reverse complement strand
CAGAACGTGCCTCGCGATGACAGGCGGATTGAAGGCACCCCCTAATGTCCGCTAATCGCAATTAGTGGCGATTAGTGTGTATTAGTGGTTAAACAAGAAAGCCGTGGAAAGCCGCGGCGCCGAATCGGAACCGTATGGTGGTGGGCGCTACTTCACCCCCGCGGTGGCCACGGCCTTCACGAAAGCCTGCGCTTTTGCGGTGATGGCGGCCCAGTTTTTCTCCTTCAGCGCCTTGCCGTCGACCAGCGCGCTGCCCGCCGCGCCCGCCATGGCGCCGGCCTTGAGGAATTCGCCGATCGTGTCGGGCGTGACGCCGCCGGTCGGCACGAGCTCGATGTGGGGCAGGGGAGCCTTCACCGACTTGATGTAGGCCGGCCCGAAGAATTCGGCGGGAAAGACCTTCACGGCATCGGCGCCCGCCTCCCACGCCGCGACGATCTCGGTCGGCGTGAGCGCGCCCGCAAACACCGGCACGCTGTAACGCCGGCAGAGCGTGATGACCTCGGGCCGCAGCGCGGGGGTGACGATGAACCGGGCGCCCGCGAGGATGCCCGCGCGCGCCGTCTCGGCGTCGAGCACCGTGCCGAGGCCGAACAGGAAATCCGGCAGCTCCGCCGTGGCCTTCTCCAGCATCGCGATGGCGCCCGGCGTGGTCATTGTCAGCTCGATGCTGGTGAGCCCGCCGGCGGCGAGCGCCCTGGCGCAGTCGAGCAGGCCGTTGGGACTGTCGGCGCGGATGATGGCGACAACCTTCTCGGTTCTGATCTTCGCGAGCACGGCTTCCTTCTTCATAAGAGCGACCTGTCTAGCGGCTGACCGGCCCAAAGGGAAACCGATTCTGCGGCGGGCTTCCGCGCGCCGCGCCCCGGTGCGGCCTTCAGCCGCTCGAACGGGGATAAAGGCTGTCTCCTTATCCCTCGCAGAACGACGGATGATGTCTTCTGCTCTCCGTTCTCTGTTCTCTGCCCTCTGACTTCTGCCCTCTGTTCTCTGTGCTCCGTCCTCCTTGTCGCGCCGTAGTCCCGCGCCGCCGGGACGAAGGCGGATGCCTGTCCTTCTCCCCTTTTGCCTTCTGCCTTTTGCCTTTCCCCTTCACCGCCGGGACGAAGGCGGATGTTCCATGAACCCCGCTTCCCGTTTGACGTCCGGGTGTCGATCCCGATGGTTTCTAGCCATGAAGCCCCTGATGCCGATGCGGTGGTTGGCCGCGGTGCTCGGCGTCGTGGCGGCGCAGGCCGCCCCGCACGTCTGGGAGAAGGTCGAGCTCACCTTCCATGCGCAGCACCACTACGCGAATCCATACACCGACGTGGATGTCTGGGTGGATCTGCAGGGACCGGGATTCGCCCGGCGCTGCTACGGGTTTTGGGACGGCGGCGACGTCTTTCGCGTGCGCGTGCTGGCGACCGCGCCCGGCGCATGGACCTGGCGCAGTGGTTCGAACCAGGACGATCCGGGCCTGAATGCGAACGCCGGCGAATTCGCGGCGGTGGCGTGGAGCGACGCGGAGAGAGCCGACAACCCACTGCGCCGCGGGTTCATTCAACCCACCGCCAACGGCCACGCGTTCGAGCACGCCGACGGCACGCCGTTTCTCCTCCTCGGCGACACGTGGTACGCGGCGGCCACGAACCGCTTCAAGTGGTATGACGACGACCGCGAGCGCCCCATCAGGCCGGAGGCCGGCTTCAAGGATTACGTGCGGCTGCGAAGGAGCCAGGGATACAACAGCGTGGCGATCATCGCCGCCTTCCCCAACTGGGCCAACGACGGGCAGCCGTGGGAGATCTGGCTGGATCAGCCGGCGGACCTGGGCGTGCGGTCGGCGTGGGTGGACCAGGGCGAGATCGCCAACCACCGGCCGCGCGATCGCTGGCTCGCGAAGGACATGGCGAACGAGGGCGGCCGGGCGTTCCTCTTTCCCGGCAAGGTCCCGGGTTACGAACAGGTGTACCCGGATGTGAACCGCCTCAACCCGGAGTACTTCCATTACCTGGACCGGAAGATCGATTACCTGAACGCGCACGGCATCGTGCCGGTCATCGAGGTGGCGCGGCGCGACCTGACGTCGTGCTGGGCAAAGTTCTATCCGTGGCCGGACTCGTACAGCCGCTACATCCAGTACGTCTGGAGCCGCTACCAGGCGAACAACTGTCTCTACAGCCCGGTGCATTACGACTGGCCGGCGATGACCGCAACCACGCGGCAGCTCAACGCGGCCGCGAACCGCGTGATCGAGCAATACGGCCACCCGCCGTTTGGCACGCTCGCCTCGTGCAACGCCTCGGTGTCGAGCCTGCTCAACTTCGGCGGGCCGGAGGAGAACTACTGGCTGACGTTCCACCAGATCGGCAACGGCCGGGAGCACGACTACTACTGGTATCTCACGGAGATTTACCACGCCACGCCCGCGCGGCCCGCCTTGAACGGCGAACCCTACTACTCCGGCATGGCCGACAAACGCTATTCCCCGCCCTACCGCTACGGCGCGCCGGGCGGAACCGAAGCGGACGACCGCGACGTGCGCTCGGGCATCTACGGGAGCTTCCTGTCCGGCGGCTTCGCTGGTCACATCTATGGGGCGGAAGGCATCTGGGGCGCCGACATCGAACCGGGTTCGAGTCCGTTCATGTGGGAGGCGTTTTTGTGGGATTCCGCCAACCAGATGACGCATCTGCCGGCGTTCGCGCTGAGCGAGGGGCGGCGCTACGCGGACCTCGTGCCCGATGCCAACCTGGTGTCACCAAACTCCACGCCGCAAACGAAGGGCTATGCCGGCTGGGCGTATTGCGCGCGCACGCCGGCCCGGGATTTCTTCCTCGCATACTTTGAAAAGGATTGCCCCACGGGGAGCCGGATTCGCGGGGCGCGGCCGCAGGCGACCTATCAGGCGCAATGGTTCGATTCGCGGACCGGCCGGTGGTCCAAGGCTGCCGAGGGCCTGCTGAAAGCCAACCAGTGGGGCTGGATCACCGTGCCGGACTTTCCGTCGGCCGACGACTGGGGCTTGAAGCTGACGCTCAGCGCCGCGGCGCCCTGAGCGGGCGCGGCGTCCAGGAAGCCGCGATGAAACAGGCCGTGAGTTGTTCTCTACACCACCACCAAATATGAACCAGAACAAAGCTGCGAATAAACCGGGTGATGACCCACGCCATCCGCCAGCGCCGGCGCAGGAAAAGGGCCGGCGCTGGAGTCGTCCGACCTTGCATCAAGGCATGGAATCGAAGGGGCCGGTTCATCATGTCTTCGTCGACTTCGAGAACGTCCAGGCGATCGACCTGGGTTCGATCGGCGAAAAGTCCGTCGAGGTGACCCTGCTCCTGGGCCGGATGCAAAAACGGCTGGAGGTCGGCTTGGTCCAACAGCTCCTGCAGCGACCGTCCGGGGTCCGGCTGATTGAAATGGGCGCGTCCGGGAAAAACGCCCTCGACCTGGCGCTCGCCTATCACCTCGGGAAGGCCGCGGCCGACGACCCGTCGGGCTGCTTCCACATCATTTCCAGGGACAGGGACTTTGATCCGTTGATCGCACATCTCAAGCAGGCCAACATCAAGATCTGGCGCCACGACACGTTTTCCATTCAGGCCATCTTGCCGGAAGAAAGGCCGGCCGCGGCTGCCGACAAAGTTGAGATCGTGGCCAATCGTCTCAGGAAAAGCACCACCAACCGGCCGAAGCGGAAATCGACGCTGCTTTCGCATATCAATGCCCAGTTAAAGGGACGGCTCAAAGACAGCGAGGCGGGTGAGATCGTGGATGCGCTGGTCGGACGCGGGATCATCGGCATCGATTCGAAGGACAAGGTGACCTATCCCGGGTTTTAGATCGTTCAGCTCGCAACGGCGGAGGCCGGGACCAAGTCAGACCGCAAATCCTGGCTTCAGCCGGGTTTTTGGAGGCAGTGGGAGCGATACGAGAGTTCCCCGCACCGGACGGCCTCGTAGATGTGCGAGCCCGGGAGGCCGGCGAAGTCCCGGCCGATGCCGTGCATGAACCTGGGCAGATGGCGGGCAATCAAGTTTTCGAGCGCGGCGCATTCCGATCCATGCCCCGCCGGACCTCGGCGTTGATCACCCGCGAGTGGAGCAGCGTCAGCGGAGCGGCCGCGAGCGCCTGCTCCCACGCGGCGAGGCCGGCGTTGTACCGGTAGTCGGCGTAGAGGAAATGCCCGCCGGGCCGGAGCACGCGTGCGACCTCCGCCAGAAAGCGCGGGAACGCCGGGTAGCAGTGCGACGCCTCGACATTGATCACGGCGTCGAAGGTGTTGGCCGGAAGCGGCAGGTGCCCCGCGTCGCCCGGCACGAAGGCGAGCCCGTCCACCTGGTGGCGCTGCCGGCAGAAACGGATGCCGGCGGGATTGAGGTCGAGGCCGGTGCAGCGTGACGGCTGCAGGGTACGCGTGAGGTAGGAGGCCCCGCCACCGTGCCCGCAACTGACCTCGAGGACATCCTTCCCGCGCAGGTCGACCTGCGTCGCGACGTGCTGATAGAGCTGGATGCAGGCGCGGTCGGGTTCGTTGGCGGGCGAGAGCGGCAGGCCCATCGGCGGCTCCGTCTCGAAGCCGTAGTTGAGGAACAGGACTTCCTCGCCGCGGAGCCGCCGGGTGACGAAGGGATACCAGAGCCGGATGATCGCCTGGCGGATGCTCCCGACGGAGAAGAGGTGGTCGATCAGAGGCATGGGAGGGCGGGAAGAGTGCAACATCCCAGGGCCGGCGTCCAACCTCCAAACGCATGGGGCTAAACCCACGGCGGAAGGGGTCTGGGGTCAGCTCTTTGAAACCTGCGGCGGGAAGAGCCCTCTTTCTTTTGTGCCGCTTGAACAACCCGCGCACCGGCGTGCCCTCATGGGTCCACAAAGACCGGCAGCCCCACCCACGCCAGATCGACCAGGGTCAACGCGTCCCAGTTGGCGAGGCGAAAGCAGCCGTGCGACTCGGTGCGGCCCACCTGTTCCGGCGCCGGCGTGCCGTGGATGCCGTAGCCGGGGCGGTCGAGGCCAATCCACGCCACGCCCACCGGGTTGTTTGGACCTGGCGGCAGGATGAGTTTGCGGCCCAATTCCCGGCCCTCTTCTGATTCGGGAAACACGTCGGGATCGAACGTGTAATCCGGATTGGGGATTATTACGGTCACGTGCAGTTCGCCGGCCGGGCGCTTTTCGACATCGCGCGCGATGCTGACGGGAAAGTGAGCGATCAGATTGCCGGCGTCATCGCGGGCTTCCAGGACGTGATCACCCAGGCTGAGGTGGAGCTGAGCCGCCTTGGTGCGCGCGGAGATGCGCCCGACGGCGGGAACCGTCAAGGACGTAGCGGGAGTAATCTCTGCCCAGTCGACCGCCGGGTTGAGCTGGCGGATCAACGCCGGGTGGGCATGCGTGCGCTCCGCCACCAGTTCGAGCGCGGTTTCGCAGGCGAGGGCGGTCTGCTGGGATTTGCCGAGCCACGTCGGGCTGAGCGGCTGGAGGCCGGCCAGATCCTGCGGGGTCAGCGATATCCGCGCAAGGGGTGGCGAGGGCAGCACGAGGCGGGCGCGGGTGGCGGGATCAAGCTGGCCGGTCGCCGGGAGATTTTCGCTCTCTTGGAACGCCCGCAGGGCCGCGACCGACTGGGGGCCGCCGACGCCGTCGATCGAGCCGCACGAGAACGCGCGCCGCGCGAGTTCGATCTGTGCCTCCAGCCACGTCGCCGCGGGACGTGGAAACGTGTCGGCGGGAACCGGGTTGACAGGTTCGTCAGGCGGAAGGACGACGGGTAAAGATGAGGCGGCGGACTGGGACGCCACCCCGGACGGCAGCTTGGGCCGCGCAGCCTTCTGGCCAGGGAGCGGTTTCCCAGTGTCCTTGGCGGGTGACCTTCGACCATGCCTGGCCGGGTGCCTGGACAAGGAATCCTGCCTCAAAATCACCCCGATCGCGAGAATCGCGAGAACGACCATCCACTTGCAGGTTAAGCTGTCGCGGATGCGCATTGGCCATCTAGGTTGAACAGCACTGGTTCACCAATGCCAAACCAGCATGGGCCGCAACGCCCCGCGCACAAGCGCGTGGATCACCTTGAGCAGGTGGTGATCGGCTCGCTCGCGTGTGGTTCACTCATGATCCTTGGAATCGCCTTGGCGGCCGATTTCATTGTTCTGCCGGCGCAAACCGAACGGCGGTCGTTTTGCCAGAGTAGCGCACCTCGACATCGGCTTTTTCGGTGGGCGCGAGGCCGCTGCCGTGACCCGAAGAGACCCACACGACGCGGAACGTCCGCTCACGCAACATGCCGGGAAATTCGCCATGGCGCTCGCCGATCGTGAGCGTCTGCGCTTTGTCGTCCCAACGCAGCGGGATCGCGGCGTAGGCGCCTTTCTCGTAATTGTAATTGTCGCCCTCGTCTTCGTAGAGCGTGAAATCGCCATCCGCGCCTCGATACACGCGCAGCTCGAGCGGGTCGGCGGGCTTCTCCGCGGCGTATTGCACCGCGGGACCATAGGGCAGGATCGAGCCCGCGCGCGCAAACAGCGGCAACGTCTCAAGCGGCGCCGCGGTTTCGATGCTCTGTCCTCCGGCGTGGGACTCGCCCGTCCAGAAATCCGTCCACCGGGTTCCGGCGGGCAGATAGACGCGGCGCGTGGTCGCGCCGGCCTTGGTGACCGGGTTCGTCAGCAGCGCCGGGCCAAAGAGAAATTGGTCCGGGATGTCGTGCCCCTTGGCGTCGTTGCGGAAATCCATCACGAGCGGCCGCAGCATCGTGTAGCCTTCGTTGGTGACCCGCCACGCGACCGAGTAGATATAGGGCAGCAGGTGATAACGCAGCCGGTCGTAATCAATCAGGATTCGTTGCGTGGGCTCGTCGAAGCGCCACATCTCCTTGGGCTGGCCGGTGCCATGCACGCGGAACATCGGACAGAACGCGCCGAACTGGAACCAGCGCGTGAACAGTTCCGCATACTTCGGATCGGCCGGGTCGCCGCCGAAGAACCCGCCGATGTCGGTGTTCCAGTAGGGAAGGCCGGAGACTGAGAAGTTCAGGCCGGCGGGAATCTGTTGCGTGAACACCTCCCAGGTGCCACGTGTGTCGCCGGACCACGTGACGGCGGAGTTGCGCTGCTGCCCGGCGTAGGCCGAGCGCGTGAGGATGAAAACGCGCTTGTCAGACGTCTCGGCGCGCTGGCCCTGATACACGCCGGTCGAGTGCATCAACGGATAGGCGTTGAACACCTTCGCGCCCGGCCCGGCGCCGGTCGTGAGTTCGCGCATCTCGCCCCACCGGCCGCCGAGCTCCGCCTCGCTCGCGTCCATCCACCAGCCGTCGAATCCGCGGGCGAAGAGTTTTTCGGAAAGGAATTTCCAGTAGAGCCGGCGGCCATCCGGATGAAACGGGTCATACCATTTGCCCTGACCCTTGGGATAGACGTTGGGATAAACCGGCGGATAAAGCGCGCCCGCCTGCTCGAGCTCCGCGGTGGGGGCGAGCCCGAGATCGAAGCGCGGCCAGACGGAAATGATGATATGCGCGTGGGCGCGGTGCACCGCGTCGACCATCGCCGTCGGATCGGGATACCGTGCCGGATCGAAGTCGTGCGAGCCCCATGCGCCCGCTGGCCAATACTGCCAGTCTTGGATGATTCCATCGAGCGGGATGCCGCGCCGGCGATGCTCCGCGACCACGCCGAGGATTTCCTGCTGCGTCTGGTAACGCTCGCGGCATTGCCAGAAACCCCACGCCCATTTCGGAAGCATCGGCGCGGCGCCGGTCAACCCGCGGTAGCCGGCCACGACCGCGTCGAGCTCCGGGCCGAGGATGAAGTAGTAATCGACCGCGTCGCCCGCCTCGGACGTCCACGACAGGGTGGTCGGATCCGGCGGCAACTCCCATGCGAGCCGCGCGAGCGAGTCCCATGCGCCCTGGAAATACTCCATCCGGATCCGATGCCGGCTGTGGGCGGCAAAGCTCAGTCGCGCGCGAAACGGTACCGCCGCATTCGATTTCCACTCGTCGATGACGAGCCGGTCGTCGATCCACAGCCGCACGCCGTCGTCCACCGTGGCGACGATCTGGTAGTCGCCGGCCTCCTTCGCCTCGACGAAACCGCTCCAGCGCACGCTGAAATCGTCGCGCGGAAGCCCCGGCGGCGGCGTGTCGTTCCACAAGAAATCGAGCTGCGGATCGGTGCGCGTGGCGACCAGGGTGTCGAAGTTCCGGCCGCGGTAGTAGCGGGCGGTGAGCCCGGCGGGCCGGCCGTCGTCGTCGAAAAGCTGCGTGCGGGGAATGGTCTCGAGTTCACCCGCGCCCACGCGCACATCGGTGACCGCGGGGTTGTCGCAAAGCACGCCATAGCCGCGGCTCGACACCAGCACGGGCACGCCGACAATCCGGTTTTCCTGCTGCAGGTGGACGTTGGTCCCGCGGTGATTCATGAATCCGTCGGGGTGCTGGCCGAGCCCGTAAACGCCCTCGGCGGGATCGAGCTCGAACGTCTGCCGCACGCGCCACGTGGCTGCGCCGCCTGCCCTGAGCGGCGTCGAAGGGCCGACTGTCACCGGCGTGAACGCGCTGCCATTCGGCGTCTCGGCCAACACGGGCTGGCCCGCGGCGTCGAAGAACCGGACTGCGCCGGTGGCTTTGTCCACCCGCAGGTGCACGGCGGGCGTTTCGAGTGTGACTTCATCGCGCGCGTCGGCGAACTTCCAGACCGTGTTCTGTGGCTTCGCGATCACGGCGAGGCTGGCGCCTTGCGGCGCCGTCGCGGCAGCCGGCCAACGGGTGATACGGACGATGCGAGCGGTCCAGACCTCGACGCGCGTCACGTGCGAGTCGCCGGCGAGGGTGACGCCGTGCGCGTCGGAACGGACGTCGGTGGCGCCGCGGCCGGCGGTTGCGCTTGCTGCGAGCAGGGCGAATGCGAGCACGGGCGTTTTCATTGGGGAGCCAAAATTGTGGGGCAATCGGAGGGCTCGTGAATGGGTGTTCAACGCGTCTTCACCCAGAGGCGCAAGAGTGCATTCGCTGCATCAGGTAGTAGCAGCTGGCCAAAACGCGAATGTGGCAACAACTGGCCAAAATGGCCAGCTGCTGCTCCCCACGACAGCTGTTGTCGTGGAGACCACCATTTGGCCACGAAAAGTAGCATCACTTGGCCAAGCACACCCAAGAATGACAGCCAGAGATTATCGCAGAAGATACCATCCGCTGGCCAGAAACTGGGTTTGGATACTAAGGCGTGTCTTCAAAATGTCATTGCGAGGAGCCGCGCAGCGAGGCGACGAAGCAATCCATCTGGATCTCGCGGCGGCGGGGCTGGATCGCCACGGCCCGCACTGCGGGCCTCGCGATGACAAGACATTTTGAAAACACGCTTTAACAGTTGGCCAAGCCCTTGGTTGAGCGGTCACCTTAACACACGTCGCTGGCTTCTCCCAAGCCGGCCCAGAATCTCCGGTCCGAGGGTCGCATCGAGGTACTTGAACAGGCCCTCAAGGATGTGCCTCTCTGACCGAAGAAGGAGTTCCAGATCGGGTATTGAGACAAGTGGTGACACGGTTACACTTGACACTCAGCCCATCCGGTTACACCGTTACACCATGCCTCCGACCATCACGATCAAACAACTGCACGCCACCACCGGCGTTCATGTCCGGCGCGCCGGCACTTCCCGTGCCCCGGTTGTCATCACAGATCGCGGCCAAGCCGTCGCAGTTCTCGCCAATCCGTCGCTACTCAAACCCCGGCGGCGCAAACGCACCATCGTGCCCGGATACGAAGCCGTGATGGCTGAGCCACCCGGAAACCACATTCAGGCCGCGCTCGACGAGATCCGTGGCGATCGTTGATCATGATTTTCTGCGATACATCGGCCGTTGCCAAGCTGTACGTTTCCGAGAAAGAGTCACCGGCTGTTCGGACGCTTTTCGAGAACGAGGAGCAGCTCTTCGCTTCTGTGCTTGCCCGCGTCGAGCTGATGAGCGTTTTCCACCGCCAGCTAAGGGAGAAGCAATGGACGAGGGATCGGTTTCTAACCGCCGTCCGCCAGTTCTCGACCGACGACATTGGTGGCTTTTGGACCTGGCTACCGCTCGACAGCGCGATCATCGAGGCCGCCGCCAAGACCTACACCACGCTGCCTGATTCCGTCTTTCTCCGCTCCGCCGACTGCCTCCATCTTGTCACGGCGCTGCATCACAACTTCGCCGAAATCCACACCTACGACAAACACCAAACGGATGCGGCGGCCGCGCTAGGGCTCAAGCCCATAGCCGTGCAGCCGTAGCTAAAGGCTGGTGCCCAGGAGGGACTCGAAGCTGAGACGAAAAATCTTCAAGGCGCTGACACCAATGGGGAAAGCGCCAGCGAAAAACCGCCCGCTTCCCTCGGAGCCTCACAGATTTCCGAGCAGTTCTGTTTTGAGCTGTCTGAGGTCGTCTCAGCGCTTCGCCTCGCCGTAGTCCTGCCACTGCCCGACGAAGGCGGGTGGCCAAAACTTTCGCCCGACTTACGAAACGCCGTTCTTACGATCCCACGCATAACCAAATCCTAGTCTGGTTCGTGCCGCCGGGCCGCAATGCGCCATGCATGAGATCGGGCGGAAATTCAATCGGAACCAGCGGACTGGGCGGGCAGGCTGTACCAGAAGGCGGTACTGGTCCAGCGGGGGTGCGCTTCCTCGATGTATTTGTCGCCCATTTGTTCTTCCACGACGCGGATGGTCTTTTGGAACTGGAACGCGTCGTTCAAGTGGAACGAATAGACCGTGGGATGACCGGGTCGCAGGGTGACGAAACCGGACACGGCCTTGCGGTCGAACCGGCACCAACCGCTGTTGAAATACTCTTCGCTGCCGGTGCCATGATAATCAGGCGGCCAGCCGTCCTGGTCGGCCCAGATCTGCCAATCGCCTTCGCCCCACCACGCGTAGCTTGGCCAATCGATCGAGAGCATCACTCCGACGTACTTCCCCTGTCCCGAGCGATCGAGGACAGTTTTGACCGGCACCTTCCGCGGACCGGTTCGGGGCGTCTCCGCGGTCGCGGCCGGACTATGGGTCCAAGTCGCTTGGAACCGGCCCCAGTTGTCCGGGATTCTGGCGAGCGGTTGCACATCGAGTCGCACGCGAAAAACCTTCACGGGCTGCGAGCCGGTGTTCGTGAAGGTCACAGTCGCGCCCTGGGCAAACGGCATCGGGAAACGGCAATAAGCTTCTGATTCCGTGACGCCCAGAAGGAGCGAATTGAACCGCGTATTGTACTCCACCGGATCCCAGTTATCAGAGCTGAT